>JBEHXD010000007.1:0-34648 GCA_048498875.1 Verrucomicrobiota bacterium | reverse complement strand
CCCAGTAACCCTCGATCATGCTGAACACCGGGCGTTGGGGCAGGCCGAGTTCGTTGTGGTAAAGCTGGCTGGCGAGAATGTCCACGGCCGTGGCGCCGATCAGGGTCAGGTTCTGATTGATGCCGGCCACTTTTTCCACGTGGGCCAGCCGGGTTTGCTCCACATCCAACGCGACGTAGGCCACGTCTTTGGGAATCTCATAACCAAGCTGCGTTAACGCGAGAAACTGTCCGGGGCCAAATCCGATCACGGCATCGGGCCGGACTTTTTTCATCCAGGTTTTTATTTTGGCCGGGTCATCCCCGGCAACGACGAGAAGGGGTTCGATGCGGGCTCCGGCGGAAGTATTCTGCGCGGCGAGATAGCCGCCGAGCCAGCCGTAGTTCACGCGGCTGTTTTCGTCCCGGTCGAGCATGAGGCCGATCCGCCGGTAGTCGAGCCGGGTCAGTTTTTCGTATGCGAGAAAAGCGCCGCGGAAATGGTTGTGCGTGGCCCGATGCAGGGCGTGTTGATTGAACACATAACCCAATCCGACGCAGATCATGCGCGGCCAGTCCAGCTCGTGGGCGTAGACAGGGGAGGGGAAGGGAGTGATCAGATTGCCGTGGACGGCGCGCGCGTGCAGCATGCGGCAGGTGGCAGCCGAGGCCGCGCCGCCCGCGCCGAGCCAGAAGGGTTCCACGCGCATGCCCAGCTGCTGGGCCCGTTGCCGGGCGCCCTCATAAAACCCGACGCTGGCGGAATGGTTTTTCCAATCGTCGGCGGTCGGCCCGCCGGTGAGAAATCCCACCACTTCCGGCGCCGACTTGTGCTGTTTCAAGCGCACGCGGCTCATCAGGGCGGAGACGAGTACGTTGGAGCGATAGCCGAGCCGGTCGGCGAGCGTGCGCAGTCGTTCGCGCGTGGGTTCGGGAATCGACGGATGATTGCGCAGGCTGAGCGAGACGGTGGTGTGGCTCACGCCGGCCCGGCGCGCGATTTCCCGCAGGGTCGGGGGAGTCGCGGGATATTTCGCTGCAGCCATGGCGCACCTTGCGCGCACTGCCGGGGAAAGCGCAATTTCATTTTACGTGGAAAGTAGCGGCGCGCTTGGCCGGTCCGTCCGGACGTGGCACGGTGCGGTCACCCTCAGTTTCCCCCGCTCCGACGGGAGCGACCTGCCCGGTCCCATGCCGCAGGTTACCCAACAGTCAAACCCACCTACCTATCCCATGAATCCTCCGACACCCGGACGACTTCTGTCTCGTCGTTTCGAGCCTACTGCGTTGCTGGCTCTCTTTTCGCTGTTCGTTGCTTCAGCCGCTTCCTTGTCCGCGCAAACTCCAGCGAGCACCGGCAGTCCGGCCAAGGATGACGTTGTTGTGCTTTCCCCATTTGCCGTGTCGACGGATTCGGCTGATCGTTACCGTGCGACTGATGCGATTTCCGCGGTGCGCGTGCGCGCGGCACTAATCGACACGCCGAGTTCCATTTCCGTCATCACGCGCGACATGATGGATGACCTTGCGCCCACCCGCGTCTTTGATGTCACGCGCTACATCGCCGGCGTTCAGGAAGGCCGCGGTATTCAATTCCAGGATCGTATGATCATCCGCGGGTTCGAAACCCAGGGCGGCGCCCGCACCGTGGATAATTTCCTCCAGTCCGCCGATGCCGACAACATTGATGAATCAGTCGTCGACCGCATCGAAGTGACCAAGGGACCGAACGCCATTCTCTCTCCGGCCGGCGCGCCCGGTGGCTCGCTTAACATCATCACGAAGTCCCCGACGTTCCATCAACAGCGCTCGCTGACGGCCATGGTCGGTTTGTTCGACGCGCAAAAGGTGACGCTCGACATGGGTGGTCCGCTGGGCGACAGCAAAAATTTTGCCTATCGTCTGATCGCCTCGCTGCAGGACACCCGTCAATACTGGTCGGCCGACGCGACCACGAAGCACCGCGCTTTTGCGCCGATGATCACCTGGCGCATTTCCGACAAAACCCTGCTGACGGCCAAGCTGGTGGCGGCGGACATGTGGGTGTTTCGCGAGCCGGCGCTGATTCTCGATCCGAATACCACCGCGAGCACGGACGACCCGAAACTCGCCCCTGGTTTCGGTTATAATTCGCTCAACGGCACGCAGACCTGGAGTCACAACGGCACGCACACGGCCGACCTCTTTACCACGCTCACGTCGACCATCAACGAGCACATCAGCCTGCGCGTCGCGGCGAATGGCCGCTATTACTTTACGGATTCTGATCAGGATTTCGTGAATGGTCTGCCCGGACTCGGCAATCGCTACAATCCCATGACGGGTGAATTGACGCAGGATTACACCTGGGCCCTGGTCAACACCGCCCAGCCCTACAATGCGACGACGAATCCTTACGTCGCCACCTTCTCGCGTTATTTCAATCCGGCGGCGGTCGGCCATCGCGGCCAGATCCAATGGACCCGTTTGAAGACGGCGAATTTCCAAACGGACGGGCTGTTCCAATATAAACTGGGACCGGTTGATTCGCAGACGGTCGCCGGTTTGGGCTATGGCCGCCAAACCGCAGACAATCGTGTGAAGGATCCCGGCCCGTTGCCGTCGATTGATCTCAGTAATCCGAACGTGTCCGCCTACCCGACATATCCGGCGGCTCTTACCCAGGATAACGGTTCCTCCTACACCAACACGCAGCTCTATGTGAACGAGCGGCTCGGCTTCTTCGATAACCGGCTTTATCTCACCGGCGGTTTTTTGCGCTATTCCACCAAGACGGCGGCTTGGAACATCCTCACGGGAGCGGCGCCATCCATTCTTGATGACTCACGCAATCTGACCAACTACAGCGCGCTGTGGAAGGTGCAGGAAAATGTTTCGATTTATTACAGCCATTCCAAAAACGCCTCGCCGGTGATTGCCAACAATGCGCCTCTGTGGCGTGCCGGCGTGCAATCGGAGTACGGTTTCAAAACGGAGTTCTTCAACAAGAAGCTCTCGCTCAACGGAGCCTACTTCAAGATCGCCCAGACGAATGTCACGGTGCCGAATCCGGCCTACCAAAACGATCCGACACAGCCACAGACGCTCGTGTCCGATTTGAGCAATAAAGGGTACGAGCTCGAGGCCTCGGGAAGTGTGACGAGCGACCTGTCGGTGATCGCCAACTATTCGCATCTCAACATGCGCGATTCGCTCGGCCGCATGGTTCGCGGGGTGGCGGACAATAATGCGAGCTTGCTGCTGAACTACCGTTTCAAGGACAGCCAGCTGAAGGGACTTTCCCTCTATACGGGTATTAACTACAGCGGCAAACGCGCGGGCGATGTACCCTCGACGGGATACACCCAGCTCGGGGTGATCGAAAAAGTGAGCTTCTACCTGAAGCCGCAATACGTGAACACGATCGGTGCCGCTTATCGTTTGAACGAACGGCTCAGTTTCCGGCTGATCATCGACAACATCGCCGACAACAAGAATTACATTTCGGTGGCGGGCGGCCGTTCTTGGGGTTCGGGTCTGACCACGGCGACCGGTCGCAACATCCGGTTCACCACCACGGTCAACTTCTGATCGCGGAAGAATCCTCCCCACGCCATTGTGAACAGTACTCCGCGGTCTTTACCGGCGGAGCGGGCTACCGCTCCGTCTGAATTCGATGTCCGGCGCTTCGGCGCCACGGGCGACGGGCACACGCTCGATACTCAGGCTATCAATCACGCCATCGCCGAGGCTTATGCGGTCGGTGGCGGGAAAATAATCTTTCCCGCGGGTGATTACCTGAGTCATTCGATCCGACTGAAAAGCTGGATCACGCTGGAGTTTCGGGCTGGAGCTACGTTGATCGCGGCGGATCCGCCGCCGGTGGGCGAACCGGGAGGTTACGATGCGCCGGAGGATGCACCACCCAATCTCCATCAGGATTTCGGGCATTCCCGTTTTCGCAACAGTCTCATCTGGGGTGAAGCACTGGAGGGCGTGACGATTTGCGGTCCGGGGCGCATTTACGGCCGCGGACTCAGTCGGGGCAACGGCCGCATTGCGTTACCAGTCGGCATTGTCGCCGACCAACCACCCGGGCATCTGCCGGATGTGCTTGAGGCGGACGGCGTGATCGAACCCTTGCCCGGCGTGCCAGCCACCGGGCCTTTCGGATATCCGCATGCGCTCGACACGCTTCCTGCCGGCGTGGGCAACAAGACCATTGCCCTGCGCGGTTGCCGTCAGGTGCTCGTGCGCGACCTCACGATTTTGCATGGCGGGCATTTCGGCATTTTGGCGGCGGCTTGTGATAACGTCGTGATCGATGGGGTTTTCATGGACACCAACCGCGATGGCATCGACATCGATGCATGTTCGAATGTCCGGATTTCCAATTGTTCGGTCAACTCGCCCTGGGACGATGGTATCTGCGTCAAATCCTCCTGTGGTTTCGGCGGGCTTCGGCCGGTCGAGAATGTGACCATTACCAATTGTTATGTGAGCGGTTTCGAGGAAGGCACGCTCTATGACGGCACGCGTTCCCGTCGCATCCGGCATCGGGGCGGTCCGATCGGCCGGATTAAAATCGGCACCGAGGCGAGCGGAGGATTTCGCAATATTGCGATCAGTAATTGCGTTTTCGAATTCTGTCGCGGGCTCGCGCTCGAACAGGTCGATGGCGCGGAAATGGAAGACGTGGTGGTTTCAAATCTCGTGATGCGACACGTGATGAACGCGCCGATTTTCATTCGCCTGGCAGCGCGATTGCGCGCTCCGGAGGCGAAGGTTTCCGGTTCGGCGCGACGCATCTCGATCAGTAATGTCGTGGCCTACGACGTCGCACCCGAGCACGGCATTTTCATCGCGGGTTTGTCCGGACATCCCGTGACCGACGTCCGGCTTTCCGGAATTCAATTGCACAGTCGGGGCGGTGGGACCGCGGCCGACGCCGCCCGCATCGTACCGGAGATGCCGAAGGATTACCCGGAGCCGATGCTTTTCGGGACGCTTCCGGCCTGGGGGATTTACGTGCGGCACGCCGCGCGGGTTCAGCTGCACGATATTACCCTCGCAACGCTCAACGTCGACTCACGTCCGGCGATTGAGTTGGATGAGGTGACGCTGGCCGATTGCTCGGGCATTCGATTGCCCGAAAATGCCACTGGCGCGAATTGGACAATCAAGAGTGCGAACGGCCTGCGAGTGCGTGATTGCGACGGTCGGATCGATACGAAATTGTGATAATGGTCGCCTCACTGTAGGCGGGGTGCCCTCACCCCGCTGGAATTGAGTGCGGAGGCCAGTCGCGGGGTGAGGGCACCCCGCCCACACGTCCGGGACTCAAAGCGGCGCGACATAATTGTCGGGCGCTCCCTGTTTTTCCATGTGATGGCGGAGTTGTTTCAAGCCCAGCCAGGCGAGGCCGTAGAGTACCGCGATCATCAGGTTCACGAGCCGGTAGGGTCCGATCACAACGTCACCGGCCCCGGGCAGCGTGAGCGTGGAGTGCCAGCCTTTCAGGTGGTCGATGATCCAGCCGGCACCCGGGCTGATGATTATCGCGATGACAAGGGATTGCACGATGGTGTTGGCTCCGGCCAGCTGACTGTAGCGTTGGGGATGGAATACCTCCTGCGTGAGTTTGAGTTGGGCCATCATCACGATCCAGAAGGCTGCACCGGTAACGAGGGCCGAGACCAGATAGGTCATCGGACCGACAACAAGAAAGACAGTGCCCAGATAGCCGAGGGTGATGAGCACGAGGCCCCATTGCAGGACGAAGATGGCGCCCTTGCGATCGACCAACTGGCCGATGGGGAAGGCGATCACGACCCAGATAAACAACGGCCAGGTACGCATGTGTCCGATGTCGGTCAGGCTCATGCCGAGTTCGTGTTGCGGAAAAAAGACGATGAAGTTCAGCAGGCCGATTTGCACGCCGTAGAGACAGATGCGGATGAAATACATCCAGAGATAAACGGGGTGACGGTAGGACTCGCTACAGAAGGTCCGAACCTTATCCCAAAAGGAGGCGCGGCGTCCCGCGGCGTGGGGATTGATCGTCTCGACCGGCGGGTATTCCCCTTCTCGCACGAACCGGCAGAGGGCAAAAAAACACACAAGGTTGAGCGCGGCGATACCGATGAAGATTGGCTTGTTGTGAGTTTCAACCAAGCCGAGCAGCCAGTAAGTGATGATCGCGGTGCCGGCGGCGCCAAAGACGCGAAAGAGCGCGAGGAAGCGGCCCATGTGGCTGTCGGGCACCACATCGCGCAGCAGTCCAAAGAACGTCGTGTTGGTCATCGTCTGAGCCACGCGGTAGAGGAAAACCAAGGCGCCGAACACGATGATGACTGGCGCGACCTGCCACGATTTCAACCAGGCGCCGATGCCAGTCATACTACTCAACCAAGCGCTGATTTCAGGTGCGAATGGCGTGAGGGCGAGAAAGAGCGTGACGAAAGGCGTGGCCCAAAAAAGCACCGGGATGCGCCGGCCCCAGCGCGTGCGCAACCGGTCGCTCCAGTAGCCGAGTGGCGGCATGATGATGAGCTGCAGTACCGCGGTGAAAGACCCGATGATGATGCCGATCTGGGTGGCGGTGGCACCCTGTGCCTTGAGGAGCACGGGCAGCACCATCGGCTCGATCATATCGATCAGGGTGTAGACCACCTCGGCGCCGAGCAGCCAGCCGAAGACTTTGCGCAGTCCTGCCGCCGTGTAGGTGAGTGTACCGGCTCGATAAACGCCGGAGGACGCCGCAGGGTGGGGCGAAGGAGTGGGCATTCGGGGTGAGGAAAGGTCGCGGTTCTGTCCGGGCGCGCAAGTTGGTCCGGAAAACGAGGACAAGCCAAGCCTAGGTGTGCTTTCCGCGTAAAGTAGGTGCGCTTTGATTGCGTTTGTGGGCGGGGTGCCCTCACCCCGCGAGGCGAAGGCGTGAATTGGAAAATGCACACAATCACCACTGTCATTCTGAACGAAGTGAAGAATTCACTGGGTCGATAACAGGTAAAGCCATGGATTCTTCACTTCGTTCAGAATGACAAACCGCGCCCCGGAATTTGACGAATCAGCGTGATGAGCCACAGTGCTGCTGCCACGATGACCGATTCCATTACCATCGAGTGTCCACACTGCGGCGAAACGTTTTCGCTGGCGCTGGACGTGAGCGAGGGCAGCGCGGAATTTATCGTGGATTGCGAGGTGTGCTGCCGGCCGATGACGGTTGCCCTGCGAATCACGGACGGCGAGATCGACGGGGTCGATGTCGAGGAAGCGTGAGCTTCAGAAAATAATTTCTTTTTCCGAATGGCCATGAAACCCACCTTCCCGCTCTCCTCTCCCGAAACCGGCAGCGAGTATTTTCTTTATGTCGAAGAGCCAAAGGGCGCACCCGGTCCTTGGCCGGTGGTGCTTTTCATGGATGGCGACGATCAGTTTTCCGCGGGAGTTGCGGCTTATAAAGAGGCGTACGAATCAGGCATGGTTGCGCCGCTCCTGCTGGTGGGCGTGGGTTATGGCGCCAGTTATTCGAAGCCGGCTAACAAGCGGGGGCGTGATTATACGTCCACGGCTCACAGCGATGAGCCCACCAGTGGAGGTGCGGCGGCGTTTCTCAAATTCGTGACGGGCACCTTGTGGAATGAGCTTTCCCGGCGTTATTCCATCGACGCCAGCCAGCGTGGCATCGCGGGCCATTCCCTTGGCTCGCTGTTTGTCCTCTACGCGATGCTGCAGGAGCCATTGTTCTTTACGCATTACCTCGCGAGCGCGCCTTCGATTTGGTGGGATAATCGCGCCATTTTAAAAGCTGCAGCCCATCGCTACGCGAAGGACTCAGCGTTGCCGGCAAAATTATTCCTCAGTGTGGGGGAAAAGGATTCGGAATCGATGACCGGTGATCTGTCGCTGTTGGAGCAGCAGCTCACGGCCAATCCTTTCCAAGGGCTCGAGGTGGCGACGCGGTTGTTTGCACGCCGCACCCATTTCAATGTGTTGCCCCAGGCATTTGAGGCGGGGCTGGCGTTTTTGTTCGGGGCGAAAGCAAATTAAGAGCAGGTCGTCGGTGGCACCCCGTGTAGGTTGCGAGCTTGCTCGCAACGTGGCGCGACGAGCGCGCCACCTACTCAGAGTAGCTCCAGCTGCACGCCGCTTGGGCGGCGGAAATGTTCCGTGGTGAGCGCGACGTCCTTTTGGTTGAGACCGGCGCGACGGGTGGCGACGGCGAACATTTGGGTGATCTGTTCGGCGAAGATACCGTCTCCGCGCATGCGGGCGCCGAAAGTGGCGTCATAGAGTTTTCCTCCGCGCAGCTCGCGAATCCGTGACAACACCCGCTCTTTTTTTCCGGACTCATGCTGATCGAGCCATTGCAAAAAAACGTCCTTCACGGAAAAAGGCAGACGAAGTATGACGTAGCCGGCGTGCGAAGCACCCGCATCGGCGGCGGCTTCCAGAATGCCAGGGAGCTCATGATCGGTCAGGCCGGGAATAACCGGCGCGACATTCACGCCGACGGAAACCCCGGCTTCGCGCAACAGGCGGATTGCCCGTAATCGGTGTTCCGGCCGGGCGGCGCGAGGCTCCAACTTCCCCGCGAGATCGGCGTTCAGGGTGGTGAGGGTGATCGTCACGTGCACACATTGGTAGCGGGCGAGCTGGGTGAGAAGATCGAGGTCCCGGGTCACCAGGAAGTTTTTGGTGATGATGCCGACCGGCTGGCGGAATTCGGCGAGTACTTCGAGACAGGCGCGAGTGAGCCGAAAGCGCCGCTCGGCGGGTTGATAACAGTCAGTGACGCCGCTCATGCCGATCGTCTGCGGTTTCCATTTACGGGAGGAAAGTTCCGCGCGCAGCAGTTCAGGTGCCCGGACCTTTACCATGATCTTGGTTTCGAATTCCATGCCTCCACTCCAGCCCAGGTAGTCGTGATAAGGGCGGGCATAACAATACGCGCAACCGTGCTCGCAACCCCGGTAGGCATTCAATCCCCAGCCGGCGCCCAGATCGGGGCTGTCGTGATGGACCAGAATCGATTCACTGGCGTCGTGGAAGAATTGCGTGTGGGGATGGGGAATCGATCCCGTTTCGGCAAACTCCGCGTCCAGCCACTCGCCGTCGGGCTCGACCTTGATCGGCACGAACCGATTTCCCGGATTTAGGTTCGGGCCGCGACCGGAAACAGCAGGAAGAGGAGAAGAGGGCGGCGGCATCCCCCACCGATTGCCGCGCTGACGCGAAATACAAAATGTATTTCAGCGCGAAATTTATTTTTTATTTCGACTTCTGAAAGTTCATGCCGCGATTTCCGCGATCCGATCGCCTTGATGCCAAAACGAAGCAGGTGGGAAAGATCCCACGCGAAAAAAAGAAAAAGACGGGGAGATTCGGTGATTCAAAGCGGTGGATAAAAAGTTTGACGTTTGCGACTCACTCATCGTCGCCCGCTCCGGCTTTACGGGGATTTGTCCCCCGCCTGGGCTCTGATCTTGCGATCATTGGCCACCCGTTCCTGTCCGGTCGATTTTTCCGCCTGATCCTTGGTCAGCTCGAGGTCCCTGGCCTTGCGCGATTGTTGTTCGAAGGTTTTCGACTGTTTCGCCGGATCCTTTTCAGTCACTGCCTGATTGGACTTCATACTGAATGAGGACAGCGCGGCCTGCCTCCTGTTCGCTAAAATTTACGGGAAGGACTGATCGTTCCGGTCGCGAAAACCAACCTGAGACGCCGAGTGACAATTTTTCCGGATTGTTGTATGAACGGGTCAGTCAAATTAACCGTCAGCCCGAGAACCGCTTTTTTCCATGGCTCAAAAGAAAATCACGATGGAGTTGAACAAGAAAATCGCCCTGGTCGCGCACGATAACAAGAAGCGCGATCTGGTGGAGTGGTCGAAGTTCAATCGCGATCTGCTGGCACACCACAAGATCTACGCCACGGGCACCACGGGAACACTGCTCGAACGCGAGCTGGGGTTTCCGATCGTGAAACTGCAAAGTGGCCCGCTCGGAGGTGACCAGCAGATCGGTGCCAGGATCGTGGATAATGAAATTGATTTTCTGGTTTTCTTCTGGGATCCGCTGGAACAACAGGCGCACGATCCGGATATCAAGGCACTCCTTAGAATGGCGGTGGTCTGGAACATCCCGATCGCGTGTGACCGGGCCTCGGCGGACTTCATCATTTCATCGCCCCTGATGGACAAAACCTACGACCGCTTGATTCCCGACTACGACATCTACCGCAACCGGAAGGTGGCCGGGGTCGAAACGCCACCGCTGCCAATTCCCGGGGTTACCGACAACAAAAAGGTGCGCAAGTCGGGCGGAGCCACGGTGGCGCCTTTTTGATTCCCACCGGTTGACAGTCGTTACGCTAATTTCTGCCGGGCTTCCCGGTAGGCGCTTTCGAGGCTGCGGGCAAAACGGGGGGCGTCCATCAACGGGGAGCGGCGCATGCGTTCGCGCAAGGAGGCATGCAGTTCGGACAAACGTGGTTTGTCATGGGCGAGCCCAACGGCGATGCGCGCGAAATCCGCGGGCGTAGTGGCGACGAGGTCGCCGAGTCCCAAATTACTCATGATGCTCAACCCGGCGCGTGACACGGCGGTTGAGCCGCTCAGGCTGACAACTGGAACTCCCGACCAAACGGCATCCAGCGAGGTGGTGTGCCCATTATAGGGAAAGGTATCGAGGCAAAGATCGATGCGTTGATACTGTTTGAGATAATTCGCGCGCGGTTGATAGGCGACGAATTCGATGCGATCGCCGGTCACACCTAATTTCGTTTTCACCCGCGCACGGGTGGCGCCCACGGGGGCAAGCATGAGCAAACGCGAGTCAGGCAGCTGGCGAAGCACCTGCGACCAGAGATCGAGTGTCACCTCCGTGACTTTGCAGAAGTTGTTGAGGCAGCCGAAAGTGATTTTTCCCGATGAAGAAAAAGGCGATGCATCAATCGCGGGTTCAGTCGTAAGCGGGTCGTAGCACCAAAAGCTGTCGGGAAGGGACAGGCTTTTTTCGCTGTAGTGGGTTTCGGTTTCGATCGGATCTAGATAAGGATCCGTGACCCGAAAATCGATCGCGCGCACTCCGGTGGTCCCAGGATATCCCAACCAGGTGATTTGCACGGGCGCGGGTTTTCTTGCGAATACGCCCAGGCGGTTTCCGGCCATGTGCAGCGTCAGATCCACCAACACATTGATGCGATCCTGCTGGATCAGGTCGGCCACCGCCTCGTCGGTCATGCCCGCGATGGGGCGCCATGCGGCCGCAAAGTTTTTGAGCTCCTGGGTAATGGTGTCGTCGACAGAAGAATCGTGATAGGCGACGATCTCGATGGTGCGGGGATCGTGGTGGCGAAAAAGCGGGACGAGAAAGAATGCCTGGCAGTGCTCGCGGAAATAGCTCGAGACATACCCCACTCGGAGGCGCCGGTTGAGGAGAGGCGGGTGGGAGTGGGATGAATGCGGAATATGTGCGGTCGCGGCGTGACGCCGTCCCCAGTCAGCGGCGGCCTCGCCGAGTGCCGTCCGGTCAAACCGGGGAGAATAGTGCAGGGTAAATATCCGGTTATTGCGAATGCGGGCATTGTCCGGCTCCAACGCGAGCGCACGATCCAGGCATTCAATGGCTTCGTCGAGTCGGCCGAGATCTTTGAGGACGCCGCCCAAATTGCTCCAACCCGTCGCGGACTGCGGATTCAACAACAGCCCGTGGCGAAACCAATCCTCGGCATTATCCAGCTCCCCCATGCTTTCAAAAGTCGCCGCGAGATTATTGATCGCCTCGGGAAATTGGGGGCGGAGTGCGATGGCGCGTTCATATTCCCTGGACGCTTCGAGCAACTTTCCCTGGGCGCGAAGGACGAATCCGAGGTTATAGTGCACTTCTGGTTGTTCGCTCTGAGCGGCCAGAATTTCGCGGTAAACCGACTCGGCCTCGGCCAGACGCCCGGCTTGCTGGTGCTCCAAGGCGGCGGAGAATCTCTCGTCGATGTTCACTCGAACCAGCAAACCATCACCGTGCCGGGGCTCAAACTTCTTCGCGGATTTTCACAATTGTCTCTCATTTGCCGGGAGTGAGCAGACTCGACAGCACGGCCATCCGTTGTTGCGATAGGGGTGTGGCCCCCAAGCGCGTTGCGCCAGTCTCAACTTCTTGTGGCCCGTCCGGATTTTGGGCGGTGTTGGCGGTTGCCTGCCTGATTCTGGCGGGATGCGCCACGCCGGATCCGTTGGTGGAAAAAGCGAAGGATTTGCCCGCTCATCTCACGGTGATGAATCTCAGCGATTATCGATGGCATATCACGATCGGACATTCTTCTGCAGCGGCGTCGGTGACCGATTTTCACGTCGAGGCGCGCGAATCGCGGTCGATCGATCTGGTGGCGGGAGACTATGTCATCCGCCAAGAGGTGGAATCCGACGGTGCCGCCCGTGGGCTCACGCGTGAGCTGCCGGCGAAATTTGCGCCGGGTGAAACTTATCGGTGGCGGTTGGCGACGCTGCTTTCGGAACCCGCGGACCCTTCGGTGAAGCCCTGATTTGCGATGAGCGCTGCTCCTTCCACCCGCCGGGCTGCTGCTGAAATTGAGGGACAGGCTGCGCAGTACCGGATTGGCAATCGATCGATTCACCAATACTGGCATATGTTCGCCGCTCATTTCCGGCATGTGCTGCTGGCGCCCCAGCGGAGGCCCGATAGCGGCCGGGTGGCGTGGACATGGCGCGAAGAAACTGAAGCCCGTCCCGTTACCGCCACGGAGCTGACGGAAGTGCGGCGGCGTTTGTCGGAAGCCGTCCGATCGCTCACCCGGGGCTTTGGTGGTCTGGATCGGGAGGAAGCGAGTGAGACGGGAGCAGAATCGCTCGATGGTCAGGTGCGGGCTGCCGTGGGCGAAATGGTGGCCCAACTTGTCGCGCAGCGCGATGCGGGATTGGCGGCGTTTGTTTGCCGGACGGATGCGGGGCTGATGCTCCACAGTTGGGGCGCTTCCTCCGCGGCCAAACCGTATTTTCCCGATGCCCAAAATGGCGAAATCAGTGGCAACGTCGTAGTCGGGGCCGAAAAACCTTCGGGCGTCGGCGTGATTCTGGAAAATGCCCAGGGCGCGGTCGTGATGCGAACCCAGTCCGAGCACGACGGAGTGTTTCGCTTTTTGCATGTTGCGCCGGGAAATTATCGGGTGCGGGTGATGGATCGCAGCGAATTTCCGGCGGAGGGAATCGCGGTGACCCTGGAGCGGGAATCGGTTACCGGCTTGGAACTGCGTGGGACCGCGGCTGCAACAGAGGAAAAAAATCCTCCGATGAATCCGCCCTCCGCGGATCACCCGCCGTGGTACCGGCGCAAGTGGGTGGCGGCGTCGGGTGTGCTGGTGGTGCTCGGGATCGGCGGATGTATTTGGAATTCCTCACGCACTTCTTCCGGAAAAATCCCCGGGAAAACGACGGAGTCCAGCTGGCAATCGGCCAGCGGCCAACTGGCGTCCACTGACGGAACGAATGGAGTCCGTGATGATCGCAAGGTGGGGAGCGACGGAGCCTTCTCCTCGCTTTCCCGCACATTGCCTCCCCCAAAGACGCGCGTGCCAGCGCGGGGGCCTCGTGATGCGAGTGACAAAGCCCGCGAGGGGAAGGCATCGGCGAACAATCCCGACTCGGCCGAAGAGCAATCCGATTCTGTCCAAAAAAATCAGAGCCCGGAACAACAGGGTGATGCGGGATCGCACGACACTTCGCCAAAGGCCGGAAAACCGCCGGCGTTTCCCGAATCCGCTTCTCATTCATCATCGGAGAAAAAAGTGGGTGAAGAATCCACCGGAACAGAAGCTCAGGCGGGCGACGAAGGGAAACCGCTCCAAGCGGACAAACCGCCACCTGATGCGCATCGAACGGCGGAGAAAAAACCGGTTCGGGAACCGGACGCGCCATCTGCCGGTGCCGCGCATCCGGCAGCGTCACCAAATTCTCCTCCGGGATCACCCGCTAATTCCGATTCCCTGAAACCGAGTGCTGAATTTTCGCCCAATGGTCAGGCGACGTCGCCGGGAAAAACGAAGGGACCTCCTGCGTCACAATCAAACCCCGGTTCTTTGCCGACCGACACCCGAGCGACTGAAGACGCCCCGGGGGCATCTGATAATTCGGAAAACAAAGCACCTGACGGTTCGGACAAGGCCAGCAAGACCAATCCCAAATCATCCAAGACGTCGGGTGTTTCACCCAACAATCCCGCTCGTGATGGTACAGCGAATCAGTCGCCTCCGTCAGAAACGCTACCGGTGCCCTCTGAGGAATCGGCCGCCGCGAATGCGACGAACCAAACCAATTCACCCTCCCGCAGTCCTGAAAAAAAGGCGGCGCAAGCAAAGCCGGCGACGAAGCCAAATTCACAGGAATCGGAGGCCGGGGATGTCGACGCTGCTCCCGACGGGACGGACAAACCGCCCCAAAACAAAACAACGAAATCTTCCGCTTCGAGTGGGAAAAAAGGTGGCTCGCCAACAACGTCCGCGAATGGAGTGGCCGCTGCGCCGACATCCAGCTCCTCCACTGATGCGGCCGGTTCCGCATCTGCTGGGTCAGGCGAAGAGACCGGGAAAAATGCGCCGCCATCAGCCAATGCATCCGCCAAACAGAAGGGGCCGGATGCCGATGCGCCGCTCCCGCTGGGCGTGGAAACAGAGGTTGCCCCCGAGCAACCGACACGAAAGGAAACCGCAAATGCTGCCCCGGTGCAGATTGCTGGGGACGCCGCCGAGCTGATTTATCGGACAAAAATTCGCGCCGCGCCTTGGAAGGCGCGGTTGACGCAGGATTTGATTATTCCCACCCGCCCATTGACCGCGAGGGAGGAAGAACAGCTGGATGCGCTGCGGCAGAAACTCCAGCAGGAGCGTGTGGCCCGGATGCCGCGGATTTTCCAGCATCCGCAAATGAAGAGCGGGGTAATCGTGGAGTTGCCGGGCGGCGATTTTTCCACACCGGGTTCCATTGAGTGGCGCGATGAGAACGGTCGGTTGGTTGAAGGTGCTTTCGTGCGCGGCAACGTGGCCGGGCTGGAATGGGACGGACCTTCTGCGCCGCGAGGAATTTCCTGCAGTTTGACCTCCCGCCAGGGAAAGGTGCTGGCGCGAGCAGAGGTGGACCCCGGTGGATTGGTAACTTTTAAGAGTACGCCCCAAGTAAGCCTTCGCTACTGGGTCGGCATCGAAACCGCGTTGCCCGCGGAGGCCGTCCGCCGCTCTCCTTTGGAATGGCGCCAGACCTCGGGCGAAGCGATTCCCGCGACTTGGTTGCGCGATGACGGCTGGCGTGCAGGGAAAGGGCAGCGAATTGAAATCCCGCTCGATGAGGCTGGCAGACGAATCGGACATTATGGGATTTCCCTGGTCGATTCTGATTCCGGATGGGCTTTGGCTGGCGACATCGCGATCCAATGAGGTGACGCGGACGTGCGAACCCATTCCCCGCTCTCTGGAGTGGACAGCGGTGCTAGGATTCGCGAGCGTGGGGGGCGTCTGTTTTTAAATCACTGCATTTCCCCCATGCGTCTCACCCGGCTGGTTGTTCTCAGTCTTATCCTGGCGGTTCCTGCGATCTTTGGTCTATCGGCCGGGGTTACGCCGCCAAAATGGGCCCACGAGCTGAGCGATGTTCCGGTCAGTCCGCGGATCACCTTCGGGCAGCTCGACAACGGTATGCGCTATGCGCTCATCCCCAATCGCACTCCGCCGGGGCAGGTCAGCATCCGGTTGCTGGTGCTGGCGGGTTCACTGAACGAGCGCGACGATGAGCTGGGGTACGCGCACTTCGTGGAGCACATGGCCTTTCGCAGCACGCGAAATTTCCCGGCCGATCAAAAAGTGAAATTTCTCCAGAGTCTGGGCGTGGGTTTTGGTCCGCACGCCAATGCGGAGACGAACAGCCGGCACACCTTGTATAAATTGGATCTGCCGGAAAATTCCCCCGCTACGATTGACGGGGCACTCAAAATTGTCCGCGACTGGACCGACGGCCTGGTGTTTGATCCGCAGGAAATTGATCGCGAACGTGGGGTGGTGTTGAGCGAAGCCGCCGGCATGCACAAATCCAACGGCCAGTTTGAAGCGATGTACGCCGGCACACTGATTGCGCAGCGACCGCCGATTGGAACCGAGTCATCCATCAAAAAAGCGAAGGCACCGGGCCTGCAGGGTTTTTATGATGCGTGGTACCGGCCGGAGAACATGGTGGCGGTGGTGGTAGGCGATTTTGATCCGGTGGCGTTCGCGTCCTCGTTAAAAACCGCCTTTGCCTCGCTGCAGGGGCGCGGCAAGCCCCGCGCGGCGCCATCGATCGGAGTGTTGACTGATGCGGCCAAACCAATGGAGCGCTTTTTTTCCGAGACCCGCAATGGTGCGCAATCCGAAATCGGCACGCTCCGCCTGGAGGCCACTCCGCCTGATACGAAGGCAAATCGCTTCAAATCGCTGGAGCTGGAAACCGCGCATCGCATGCTGCGGCGGCGGTTGCAGCGGCTCGTCAATCAACCCGATGCGCCGATCGCCGGATTCCTTGTCGGCGACAGCTATCCGTTTGGCGCTTTCCGCCAGGTCTCGATTATCACCGCGGGCAATGCATACAAGTGGCCGACCGTGATCGCCAAGGGTGAGCAGGAATTACGCCGGGCGCTTGAACTCGGCTTCGATGTCAGTGAGTTGCGGGACGTGCAGGAGGCCTTTCGCGCTGAACTTAATCAGGACACGGCTGCGGCAATGACTGCACCCTCGGGGGCACTGGCTGCCGATCTTGCCGGGCAGATCGAGAGTGGACGTGTGTTTACCTTCCCGGATGAACGCTTGAGCGAGGTGATGGCGAACATTGATCTGCTGACCGTGGAAGGGTGTCGGCGCGCGTTGCACGAAGTGTGGGGCGAGTCACCGCGCTATGTTTTCATCACGGCCAGTTCGCAATTGATCAAGGCGACGCCCGCCCAGATCCGGACCAAGCTGCGCGAAAGCCAGTCAGCGAAAGTCGAGGCAGTGGCGGCCATTGAAAAACCGCAGTTTGCCTATGAGGATTTTGGTCCTCCCGGCGAAGTGGTGGCGAAGGAACACCTTGTCGATCTGGACGTGTGGCAGGTGCGGTTTGCCAATGGGGTGAGATTAAACCTGAGGAAAAACGAATCCGAGCACGATCGCGTGCGGGTGGGATTGCGGGTGGGATCAGGCCGGTTGGGCGAACCGAAGGATAAACCTGGCATCTCGGCCATGGCGGGAATGGCGCTGCTGTTTGGCGGACTGCAGAAACATTCGGACGATGAATTCCAGCGGGCGATGAACGGCTCGCGCATTTCGATCAACTTCACTTCGGAGCCGGACGCCTTCGCCCTGACCGCCGTTTCATCTACCACGGAGTTGACGACCGCGCTTCGCGTGCTCACGGCCTTTGTGACCGATCCCGCATTCCGGCCGGCTGGCGGCACGCGCCTGTCGGGAAATGCCAATGACATTTATACCAGGATGGAGACATCGGCTGAAGGTATTATTAGCCAGAAAGTGACCGCCACCCTGACGGGCGGTGACCCGCGGCTGGGTTTTCTTGGCCGGGAGCTGACGGCGAAATATTCCCTGGAGAACATGGGGGAGTGGCTTCGTCCGATCCTGGCGGGCGATCCCATGGAAATTACGATCGTGGGCGATGTCGGGATTGACCAGGCCATTGATGAGATCGCCCGGACGCTGGGGGCGCTGCCTCCCCGAAAACCCGCGGAGGATTTGAGTGAGCGGGCCCGGCTGAACGTACCGAATCCGCCGCTCGAAAAAACCTTTTGGTACCGGACATCGGATAAGAACCGTCCCACCACCCTCGCGGCGTACTGGCCGGTCAATGTGTCGTTCACGCATGGGGACAATGCCCGGTTCCAACTGCTGGCGCAGATTTTGCGCGAACGCCTGCGGGTGGAGGTGCGGGTGGACAAAGGTGAGACCTATACGCCGACGGCATCATTTGATTGGAGCGATGTCTATCCCGGCCTGGCGAATCTTCACTGCGTGGTCGAGGTGAAGGCCGATCACGCGAAAAAAATCGGAGAGGTGATCAAAACCATGGCGATAAAATTGGGCCGGGAGGGAGTAAATGCGGATGAACTCGCCCGGGTTCGGGCGGTGTCCATTGCGGAGGTCCGGCGGTTAAAGCTGAGCAACGACTACTGGTTTTCGATCCTGAGCGACTCGCAAAAGCGCCCGGAGCGATTGGAAAAAGCCCGCGCAATCGAACAGGACTATGCCACGGCGACCGTGGAGGAAGTCAGCGCTCTGGCGGCGAAATTTCTAACCGAAAAAAATCTCTGCCAGTTCACGATCAAACCGGAGTACCGCAAGCCGTGAGGTCGGTGCGGCGACGAGCGGGATTTTAAAAAATGTGCGGTATCTCGGGGATGAGACGCCCTGCCTCTCATTCCACCAAATCCTGGATCAGCGGTTCCTGCCTGGGTGCGGCGGGAGCAAAACGGATCGCCTCGCGAATCAGCGATTCCGCTTTTGCCCCGGAGACGTCATCATTGAAATGGAGGGTGCAGAGCCGCGTGCCAGCGGCGACGGGTTCGCCGATCTTGACCAGATTGGAAATGCCGACGGCGTGATCCACCTTGTCGGAGACCGAGGCGCGCCCTCCGCCGAGAGCCATGATGGCGTGACCGCATTTGAGGGCGTTGACCTCGGCGACAAATCCAGAGGTGCCGGTGGGCGCAGTGATCTCGAGAGTTCTTTTTGCCGTTGGCAGCCGGGTGTAGTCTTCGATGATTCGCGAATCGCCTTCCTGCGCGGCGCACAGTTGCCGGAATTTTTCCAGGGCGGTGCCATTTGAAATCGCGGCATTCATTCTTTGCTGCGCACCGGTCATGTCCTTTTCGATACCGCCGAGGATAAGCATGTGTCCGGTAAGCGCGAACGTGACCTCCATCAGGTCGGCCGGGCCGCGGCCTTTGAGCGATTCGATGGCCTCGATGACTTCGGTGGTATGTCCGATTGCCCGACCGAGGGGCTGGTTCATTCCAGTGAGCAGGGCACGGACGGGTTTGCGCGACACTTTCCCGATCGCCACCATGGCCCGGGCCAGTTCCAGCGCCTGGGCCTTCGTTTTCATGAAAGCGCCCTGACCAAACTTGATGTCGAGCACCAGTGAATCGATGCCCTCGGCGAGTTTTTTGCTCATGATGCTCGCACAAATGAGCGGGATGCATTCCACGGTGCCGGTCACGTCTCGCAGCGAATAGAGTTTGCGATCCGCCGGCACGATGTGGGGCGTCTGTCCGATCATCGCCGTACCGACCTTTTGCAGGATGGCGCGGAATTCCGGCACGCTGAGCATCACGCGAAATCCCGGGATGGCCTCCAGTTTGTCGAGTGTACCGCCGGTATGGCCGAGGCCGCGTCCGCTCATCATGGGGACTTTGAGGCCACAAGCGGCCGCGAGCGGGGCGAGAATCAGGGAGACTTTGTCGCCGACGCCGCCGGTGGAATGTTTGTCCACTTTTGCCCCCGGCAGATCGCGCAGATCGATGATCTCGCCCGAATGCAGCATCGCGTCCGTGAGCCACGAGGTTTCCTCCGGCGTGAGACCGCGCCAAAAAATCGCCATCAGCAAGGCGGTGGCTTGATAATCGGCGAAACGTCCGTCGGCGACGCCATGGGCAAAAAAATTGATCTCATCGCGGGTGAGCGTGCCGCCGTCGCGCTTTTTGATGATGATATCCTGCGGAAAAAACGAGGCGCTCATGGGTCGTGCGAATTGAACGCGAGCGCAAGGGAGAGGTCGAGGGAGTTTTAACCGGGACAATGATGACGGATACTGGTAGGGCGCTTTATCCCCAAAGCGCCGTCAGGACAATCGCGGGAATTTTGGTCCCGATAATTAATAATATCGCGGACCAACGTTCTCGGCGGACTAGGGATAGTCCGCCCTACCTTCAAATCTAAGCGTAGCGTTCTTCCTTCCACGGATCGCCGATGGCGTGATAACCGCGGACTTCCCAGAAACCGAGCCGATCCTCGGCAAGAAAGGTGATGCTCTTGACGAACTTGGAACCTTTCCAAGCATACAGCTTGGGAATGATCACCCGTGCGGGTCCGCCGTGTTCGAGGGAAACCGGTTCCCCACCGAAACGGGTCGCGACCAGCACGTCGTCGTCGAGGCAACTCGCGAGCGGGACGTTGGTCGAGTAGCCGTCGTACCCAGTGAAATAGACGAATTTTACCTCGGGCTTGGGCTGGGCGATTTCAAAGAGGGTGGTGAAGGCGACCCCGCTCCACTGGCAGTCGTACTTGCTCCAGGTGGTGACGCAGTGGAAATCGCTGACGTCGGTCACCTGAGGCAGGGCGTTGAACTGTTCCCAGGAAAGCGAGGTGGGTTTTTCCACGAGGCCGTCGAGCGTCAGCGTCCAGTCGGAGAGAGGGATCTCCGGTCGCACGCCGAGATCGAGCACGGGAAATCCCGCCGTCAATTTTTGACCTGGCGGAAGACGATCGGTTGCGGCGGTGTCACGCGGTTTGAAGCCTTGGGCGAGCTGTTTCTCCGCCCACTTTTGTTTGGCTTGAATGTACCGCTCTCTGGACATGAGTTTACCAATAGAAGCAGATCGGTCATTCGCAAGCTGCGCGTTTCGAGCCGGCGGAGCGGGCAAAGTCCTTACGTGGAAGGCGGTATGACGGGCACAAATGACCGGGGTGGAGTGGCGAGGGCCTCGCTGACCAACCTCGTCTTTGCCCGATAATAAAGCATCATTCCGCCCTGATAAATCAACGAACCGAGGAGCACTCCCCCGTAGGCGGAAAAAAAGGTAATCCGCACGAGCGGCAGGATGTCTCCCTTTTCAATCCCTGCCTCCCTCAGCAGGGTTTCCATGTCGGGCGTGAGGTTACCCATCACCGTGGCGTCGTCGAAACTGCCGAGCCGGGTCGTGCAATACACCACAATGACTGCCAGCAAAAACAGTTGGGAACGCACGAGGGATTTCATGCCGGCAGGGTCACGTCGTTTGAGTTGCTTCCGCCCCCGGAGCTCCAACCAGCCAGCGGCGGCAATGAGGAGACCAACGATCACGCCTGAATAATCACCCAACACGAGGGTGATCAATGTCCCCAAAGCGGCGATCGCAATGATGCTCCAGCCATCGAGGGCCGCGATGAACAAAACCCGTTTCAGGGTTTTTTCCGCCGGGGTGGGTTCGGGGGGGATCATGCACGCAAACTAGATATCCCGGAGCCTTGTGCCAGTTTCTTCGGAAACCGAATTCGCCGCTGCGATTGGCACCGGATGCACCGGCTTTGGGCGGATGAGTTTTTAACTCGCTTCCGGGGGTGGGGCTTCGCTCAAACTAACCCTTTCATGCCGCCTTCCGCGAACAAACCCTGGCCATTCCGGATCGAATATCCGCCCGAGCTGCCGATCAGCGCGCGGGCGGACGAGATCATTGCGGCCATTCGCGACCATCAGGTTCTGATTCTCGCGGGGGAAACAGGATCCGGCAAAACGACGCAGATCCCCAAAATGTGCCTCGTGGCGGGCTGTGGTGAAAAAGGAAAAATCGCCTGCACCCAGCCCCGGCGCGTGGCCGCCAGCTCGGTCTCCCGGCGCGTGGCGGAGGAGTTGAATGTGGATTTGGGGCGCGAGGTCGGCTGCAAAATTCGTTTCGCCGACCAGACGTCGAAGGACACGGTGATCAAGTTCATGACCGACGGCATGCTGCTCGCGGAGTTGCAGGCGGATCCGTTTCTGGACGAATACGACACGGTCATCGTGGACGAGGCGCATGAACGCTCGCTCAACATCGATTTTATCCTCGGACATCTGCGGCGGTTGCGCACGCGCCGGCCGGAGTTGAAGATCGTGATCACTTCTGCGACGATCGACACGGAAGCGTTTTCCAAGGCGTTCGACAACGCGCCGATCATCGAGGTGTCGGGCCGCGTTTATCCCGTGGAAGTGATCTATGCGCCGATCGAGGAATTGAAGGAGGAGGAAAAGGGGGAAAGTGTGCCTGATATTGCGAGCGAACGGCGCTTTAAGGATAAAGCGCCCTACCCACGGAAAAACCGGCCCGACGACTTCACCTATCTCGACGCGGCCGTGGAGGCGGTCGAGCGCGTGCTGCTGGAAAGCTCGCAGGGAGACCTGCTCGTGTTTCTGCCGACGGAGCGGGATATTCGGGAAATCACCGATTTGCTGCAGGGGCGCAGACTGGGTCGCGTGGAGGTGGTGCCGTTGTTTGGCCGGCTGACCAACGTGGAGCAGCAGCGCGTGTTTGCCCCGACGCAGGATCGGAAAATCGTCGTGGCAACGAACATTGCCGAAACCTCGCTGACGATTCCGGGAATCCGTTTTGTGATCGATACGGGACTCGCGCGAATGAGCCGCTATACACCGCAAAGCCGCACCCGTCGGCTCCCGGTCGAGCCGGTGTCGCAGAGCAGCGCGGACCAACGCAAGGGACGATGCGGACGCGTGAGCGATGGCGTCTGCATCCGGCTCTATTCGGAGGCGGACTATCTCGACCGCCCGCGTTTTACGCAGCCGGAAATCCAGCGCAGCAATCTCGCCGACGTCATTCTTCGGATGAAGGCGTTCGGGCTGGGCGACATCGAGGAGTTTCCCTTTCTCAATGCGCCGCCGATCAAGGGTATTCGCGCGGGTTACGCGCTGTTGCACGAACTCGGCGCGATTGACGATGCCGGCGCGCTGACGGAACTCGGTCGCGATCTGGCTCATCTGCCGGTCGATCCCACGGTCGGACGGATGATCCTGCAGGCGAGGACGGAAAAGGCGATGCGCGAGGTACTGGTTATCGCCGCGGCGCTCAGCATCCAGGATCCGCGCGAACGGCCCCTCGATCAGCAGCAGAAAGCCGACCTGGCCCACCGGCGCTTCAACCATCCCGATTCCGATTTTCTGGGGTTGCTGGCGATTTGGGAAAGTTATCACGACGAATTCGAAAAACTCTCGCTGGGCAAGCTGCGGAAGTTTTGCACCGCGCATTTTCTTTCTTTTACGCGCATGCGCGAATGGCGCGATGTGCACAACCAGCTCGAGGAAACGCTGCGCGGTCGCGACGGATTTGTGCGGACCTCGGTGTACGACGGGCTGAAGCCGGGGCAGGAATTGAAATTCACGCTGGGCACGCCGGCTTACCGCGCGGTGCATCGGTCGATTTTGTCCGGTCTCTTGGGCAATATCGCGACGCGCACGGACGAAGGCGATTACCATGCGGCGCACGACCGGCGGGTGAGTGTTTTTCCCGGGTCAGCGTTGTTCGAACGGAAGGAGCAAAAAAGCGACCCCCGGAAAAGCGCGCCCGGAGGTCACGCGCCCCCTGCGAAAACGAAGGTGGCAAAATGGCTGATGGCAGCGGAAATCATGGAAACCGCGCGTTTGTACGCGCGCACCTGTGCTCGCATCGATCCGCAGTGGGTGCTGGAGCTGGGTACGCATCTCCTGCGCGTTTCGCACAGCGAGCCGTTTTGGAATCCCGAGGCCGGGCGGGTGCTCGTGAAGGAACGCCGCCGGTTGTACAACCTCGAATTGGAAACCCGTTCGACCAGCTACGGTAAAATCGATCCCGTGCATGCGACGGAAATTTTTATTCGTGAGGGGTTGGTGGGCGACACCATCACCTGGCCATTCGATTTCCTCGCCAACAACCGCCGGGTTCGTGAAAAAACGGAAACGCTGCTCACCCGCACGCGAAGTTCCGGCTACATGAATCTCGATGAAGCCCTGTATCGCTTCTACGCCCGCGAGCTTCCGGTAGGGGCCGTTGCCCCCAACGGCCTTGAGCTGCCACCCGACAAGACGGCCGAAGGCAATCGGCCCGACCAGGGAATTTCCAGTGTCCCCGAGTTGATCGATCTGGTCCGTCACCGCCGGACCACGGAACCCAAATTCCTTTTCCTCGGTGAAAACGACCTGCAACCCGAGGTCGACGCGGAGCACGACGCCACGGCCTTTCCCGAGGCGATTCCGGTCCACAACCGGGTACTGCCGCTCGCGTACGCTTACCAGCCCGGTCAGGACAGCGATGGCGTTACCTTGCAGGTGACGCCGGCGGAAGCGGAAGCGCTTACTCCTGCGATGCTCGATTGGGCGGTGCCCGGCCATCTTCCCGAAAAAGTGGAGTTGATGCTGAAGGCGCTGCCGAAGGAGCAACGGCGCGATTTGATTCCGCTGACGGAAACGGCGCAGAAATTAATCCGCGATCTGGCTTTGTTGAGCGCGCGAGCCAAACCGCCGACGCTGGCGGAAGCGCTGGCGGAATTGTTGTCGCCCCGGCTGGGCGTGAAAATCGATCCGGCTCTCTGGAACGAAAAACTTCTGCCCGATCATCTGCGCGTGCGGGTGGAGGTCGTCGACAGGCAACAAAAGGTGATCGGCGCGAGCCGGGACCTGGATGAAATTCAGAATCAGCTCAACACCCGGCAGCGCGACGTCAGCAAGCACGCCGCCACGGTCGACAACGGCGCCTGGCGCACCGCCCGAGCCAGGTGGGAAACGGAACCGGCGGCGGAATGGAAGTTCGGCGATTTGCCGGAGCAGATTACGGTGAGTGAGCATCACGGCGTTCCCGTGCTGGCGTTTCCGGGTTTGAAGGCGGTGGGTGCGGGTGTGGCGGTGAAATTATCCGCGACACCGGAAGAGGCGACCGTGATGACGCGTGAAGGATTGAGGAAGTTGTTCGAGGTTCAGCTGCGCTACGATCTCGGTTGGTTGGAAAAGGATCTGAAAAGCCTGCGGATGCTCGGGACGCTGGCCGTGACGTTGGTGACCCCCGATGATCTGCAAAAGCAGGCGCTGGAAACCCTCCAGCGTTGGGTCACCGATCCCTTGCGGATGGCACATGCGGCGACAATCGGCGCGTCTCGGGTAGAGACAGGGAATATTTTAACCCAGCTTAAGGCGGCAAAGTTCGCGTCCGCGTTGGATAAGGCGAAACAGGATTTGCGCGGAATCGTGCCAAAACTTTCCGACTGGTTGAAAGAAACCTTCACGCTTCGTCTGGCGCTGGAAACGAACAAACAGCCTTACCCCGGCATGGCCGATGATCTTGCGGCGTTGTTGTCCGGTGATTTTTTGCGCCAGACTCCCTTCGAGCGGGTGCAGCATTTGCCGCGTTACCTCCGCGCCATGCAGGTGCGCGCCGAAAAGTGGAAACGTGATGCAGTCCGGGATGGTGCGCGGGCAAAAGAGCTTGCTCCCTTCGCAGGGGCGGCGCGGAAAATGGCCACTGAGCTGGCCGCGGCGCGCAAGGGTGCGCGCACCGAAAAAAATGGAGTGGTTGAGTTGAAGGAGGAGTTCCGCTGGGGGGTGGAGGAGTTTCGAGTGAGCCTGTTTGCGCAGGAACTCGGCACGGCCGAACCAGTATCCGCGGTCCGCTTGCAGAAAATTCTCGGGGAAATCGGCGGCGGGCCCGTTTCGCCTTCGATCGCCGAACCCGCTGCCCGTGTGTTGCCTGCGACGGCCCCCAAAAAAGCGGCACCGTTGAAAAGTCTTGGTTCGCTCGATCAGCTCTTCCGAAAATAACCCGGCACAGGTTTTTGCGGTTGTGAGCCGGGCATTCCCGCGTAGGCTCCGCGTCAACCCCTAACCCCAATGAATACCACAATTGCAACATTGTTGGAGCAGAAGGACGGCGCGGTTTTCACCATCCCCTCAACGTTGACCGTGGCAGAGGCAGTTCACGAGATGAACGCCCATAAAGTTGGTTCGGTGCTGATCATGAATGGCCTGAGATTGGCGGGAATTTTCACGGAGCGCGATGTTCTGCGACGGGTGGTCGGAGCGGATCTCGATCCGCGGTTTACTCCCGTGACGAAGGTGATGACGTCGGACGTGCTCACCATTGAGCCCACCGCCACGGTTCAGCAGGTCATGGAAATTTTCACGGAACGGCGGTGCCGCCATTTGCCGGTGATGAATGAAGGAAAACTCCTCGGACTGATTTCGATCGGCGACGTCTCGCGGTGGGTGGCCAACTCGCATCGCGTGGAAGCCGAGTCACTGCGGCAGTACATCGCGGGGGCGCTCTCGACGTAACGAATGACAATCCGCGCTTTGACTGTGTCCTGAAAGCGGAAGGGATGAATTCCCTGACAGCCCGATGGGCGTGACCGACTCGTCTTACTTCTCCATGACGTCTTCCAGAGCGCCGGTGCGATCGGCTGAAACGGCCAAACGGGAAATTTCGCAACGGGTCGATGCCGAGATGACCCGGTTGCTTTACCGTTCGGCCAATTTTGGACTGTTTTCCAATTTTGTCCTCGCGGGAATTCTGGTTGCCGGTGTCTTCAGCTATTTCCCGCGCAGCCTGACGCTGGGCTGGCTCGCGGTCATCCTGATGGTGTCGGTGGCTCGCGGCGCGTGTAATTGGCGATTTGCCGCGCAGGCGCGTGCGGACGATCAGCTCCCGGCCTGGCGCCGGTATTTCTTCATCGGCGTGCTGGTTGCAGGCATCGTTTGGGGCATCGGGGGATGGTTGTTTCTCAACACCGCGGACCTGTTGCCGCGCTGCCTGGTGGTTTTCATTCTCGCGGGTCTGAATGCCGGGGCGGCCCGTTCGCTTGCGCCGGTGCGCAATTTTTATGTCGTTTACGTGCTGGCGACGCTGATTCCCCTGCTCGGGGCCTTTGTCACCTACAAGGAGACGGGCAACTGGACGCTGGTGGCGGTCACGATCACCTATGCGCTTTTCCTGATCAACACGGCCCGACTCCATAACGCGGATTTGCGCAAGCTCTTCGGGTTGATCTTCGAAAACGAGGAACTGGTCGGGACCTTGAGCGATGCGAAGAGTCGCGCAGAAGCGGCGAATCTCGCGAAAAGCGAATTCCTCGCCACGATGAGCCATGAAATCCGCACGCCGATGAACGGAATCATCGGCATGCTGCAGCTCATCAGTGATTCACCGCTGACGGTCGAGCAGCAGCAGCAGGTCAGTCTCGCGGGCAAATCGGCGGACACGCTGTTGCGTCTGTTGAACGACATCCTGGATCTGTCGCGGGTCGAAAGCGGAAAACTGGAATTTGAAGCGATCGCCTTTTCTCCATCGGATGTGACCGAGGAAGTCGCATCGCTTTACAGCACCCGCGCCAGTTTGAAGGAGCTGCCGGTCAATTTTAGCAAGGGCCCCAATCTGCCTCCGCTCGTGACCGGTGACCCGACCCGGCTGCGTCAGGTGCTGCTCAATCTCGTGGGCAACGCGGTGAAATTTACCGACCGCGGTGGAGTTGAAATCTCGGTAACCGTCGTGTCGCTGGACGAAAACATCGCGGTGCTGCGGTTTGCGGTGAAAGACACGGGCATCGGCATGGATGACGCCACCCAGAAGAAACTGTTTGAGAAATTCACCCAGGGCGACAGCTCGACCACCCGGCGCTATGGCGGATCGGGCTTGGGTTTGGCGATTTCGCAGAGCCTGACCCGGCGCATGGGCGGTGAAATCAAGGTGATCAGTGCGCGCGGAGCCGGTTCAACGTTCTATTTTGATCTGCCATTGCCGATCGCCGATCGTGCGAGGACCCCAACGGCGCCGCCCCTGGCGGTTCCACCACCGAATGCGCTCAAGGGGCGGATTTTGGTCGTCGAGGACGACTGGGGAAACCAGCGGGTGATCGAGATGTTCTTGAAGAAGCTCGGGCTTGATCCGGTGCTGGTCGACAATGGAGCAGAAGGAGTGGAACTCGCGACCAAACACGCCTGGGCGGCGGTGTTGATGGATCTGCAGATGCCGGGGATCGACGGATTTGAGGCGGTACGCCGTATCCGTCGCAGGCTCGAAGGGCGGCCGCTGCCGATTATCGCGGTTACCGCCAACGCCCGGGCGGAAGACCGCCAGGCCAGCGAGGAGGCGGGAATGGATGGCTTTCTGACCAAGCCGGTGAGCCAAAGCGAACTGCGGGCCTGTCTGGAGCGGTGGATCAAACCACAAAGGTAACAGAGCGGAAGTCATCGCAGGATTGTTTTTTTCCCTCCGGTGCCTACGGTTCGTGACATGAACCTACCTCGATTCCTTTTTGCGGCGCTGCTGCTGGGCGCCGGTGTGACCCTCAATGCGAAAATCATCACCAAGCCGGTGGCCTACGAACAGGCGGGAGTGAAGCTGGAAGGATTTCTCGCTTATGATGACGCCAAGGTGTCCGCGGCGAAAAAGGCTCCGGGCGTGCTGGTGGTGCCGGAGTGGTGGGGCATGAACGATTACGTCAAGGGACGCGCGAAACAGCTCGCAGAGCTGGGCTACGTGGCGTTTGCCACCGACATGTATGGCGGGGGTATCGTCACGACCGACGCCAAGAAAGCGGGGGAATTGTCCGGCCAATTTTATGGCAAGCCGCTCATGGCGGAACGCGCGCAGGCAGGATTGGATCAGTTGCTCGCGACTGGCTTGGTGGAAACAGACCATGTGGCCGCGATCGGCTATTGCTTTGGCGGTTCCACGGTGCAGGCGCTGGCCTATACCGGTGCTCCCCTGGCCGGAATTGTGAGTTTTCACGGCGGCCTGATTCCCGTGCCCGCCGACGCCGCGACGAAGACCAAGGCAAAGATTCTGGTGTGCACCGGAGCGGTTGATCCCTTCGTGAACCCGGAGTCAGTCGTCACTTTTTCCAAATCGATGAACGACGGTAAATTTGATTACCAGCTCATCAGTTATTCCGGTGCGGTTCACGCCTTCACCAATCCCGATGCCGACAAGGCTGCGGCGGACAATGGTCTGACGGGCAAGATCGGCTACAATGCCGCGGCGGATCACCGCTCGTGGGCCCAGATGAAGGTGTTCTTCAAAGAGATTTTTGCTTCGAAGTGAGCCGCGGGATTACGATCTACACGCTCAAGAACTGCGACACGTGCCGGCGTGCGACCAAATGGTTGAAGTCGCGTGGGCTCGTTTTTGAAGAACGGGCCATTCGTGAAACTCCGCCGGGCGTGGCGGAGTTGAAAATCATGTTGCAGGCGCTGGGTGGGGAACGCCGGCGCTTGTTCAACACGTCGGGTCAGGATTACCGGGAACTCGGCTTGGGCGAAAAATTGGATGCGATGAGCGAAGCCGAAGCCCTGGGGCTGCTGGCCGGAAACGGTAATCTGGTTAAGCGCCCGTTCCTTTTGGTGGGAAAAACTGGCTCGGTGGGATTTGACGAAGAACGGTGGGCCGGGTTGCTGGACTGAGGCCGGGATTCCCGGCGACGTTTGGTGGCGCGCGCCAGCCGGCAGGAGGCGGATTTCTGCTTTCCTGGATTTCCCCTGTAACTTTTCCAAGGCTGCCGGGTTTTATAGGCACATTCCTATGAAATCATTCATCACACTCATTACCCTCGGCGCAGTATTGGGCGCTCCCGTTTTTGCCCAGGCAAAGATCAATCGCACCGTGGAGAAGACGTTCACGGTTCAGGAAGGCGGCGATTTGAAAGTTCAGACCTCCGGCGGTGACATCCAGATATTATCCGGCAGCGGCAACGAAGTGAAAGTGACCGCACGCGAGCGGATCAACGCCGATTCCGAGGCAAAAGCGGATGAATTGCTGCAAGATCTCGAGCTCACCATTGAGCAACAGGGCAACAACGTTCTTGCGAAGGCGAAATATGCAAAATCAGACGGCTGGCATTGGGGCTCCACGCCGGTGACAGTGAGTTTTACGGTGATCGTGCCCAAGCGTTATAACGTGGATCTGAATACCTCCGGTGGCGACATTGGTCTCGAGAGTCTGGTGGGACGGGCGCACCTGCGGACGAGTGGCGGGAATCTCAAACTCGATCGGGTGGACGGAGAAGTCGATGGGAACACCTCCGGGGGAAACATCAATTTACAGGAAGGAACGGCGAACGTGAAGCTAAGCACTTCCGGCGGCGACATTCACGTGGATCGTGCGGGAGGTGAAGCCGACCTCTCGACTTCCGGGGGAAGTATCGTGGTGAATTCAGTGCTCGGGCGTTTGAACGCCCATACTTCGGGCGGTAACATCAAAGCGGTCATCGAGGGAGAACTGAAGGGCAGCTGCGATCTGTCGACCTCTGGGGGCAATGTCACGGTTACAGTGGCAAAAAGCGCGGCGTTTGATCTCAAGTCCCGTACGAGCGGCGGTAATGTCGATGCGGATGGCCTGACGATTTCCATCGAAAAGGGCGGCCTTGGAAAAAGCAGTCTGGCAGGGAAAGTGAACGGAGGCGGTCCCGCCCTTTCGCTTGGAACCAGCGGTGGCGATATTCGGATTCGCGCCAAGTAACGGAATTTCTGGCAGGTCGCCAGGTGTGTATGTGTGTTAAGGAAGCCAGCGCGAAAGCGCTGGCTTCTGACTTGGTGGTGTTGTCAATGCAGATGTGGGACTCATCGATACACACACTCATCTCGAATCTTTTGCCAAACGCGGAGAACTTGCGGAAATCCTGCGCCGGGCGCGCGCAGCGGGCCTGGACCGATTGGTGACCATCGGCACGGACACCGACGACTGGCCGCTGTATCGTGAACTCGCCCACGCCCAGCCTGATTTTATTCACTACACGGTGGGCCTCCACCCCTGCAGTGTGGGGGCGGATTGGGCGGCGCGCGTCGGGCAGATCGAGGGTTACTGGAGAAATCACACCGCGGCTCATCCCCGGCCCATCGGATTCGGTGAAATTGGCCTGGACCGGTTTCATTTGCCCAGGGAGACCGTGGCGGCAGAGAAGATTTTTGCGTGGCAGAAGGCGGCGTTTGTCGAACAGTTGTCGGTGGCAAAACGCCTGGAATGTCCGGTCGTGATTCATTCACGCGGTGCGTTTTCCGAATGCGTGGAGATCATCGATGCCGCGGGCGTCGATTGGCGCAAGGTCGTGTTCCATTGCTTTACCGAAGGCCCCTTGGAAATGGAGCAGCTCATCAAGCGGGGCGGTTATGGTTCGTTCACCGGCGTCATCACGTACAAAAATGCGGAGAACGTCCGGGCCGCCGCCCTCGCTCAGCGGCTCGACCGTTTGATGATCGAAACGGATGCCCCTTATCTCACGCCGATGCCGCACCGGGGAAAACCGAACGAGCCGGCCTACCTGCGTCACACCGCGGAATTTTCCGCCGGGGTATTTGGGGTGAGCTACGACAAACTCGCGGAAGTCTCCACGGCCAACGCGCGCCGGTTTTGGAAAATCTAAGCCGAACACGAAATCCGGACAAAGCTTCCTTCGTGCAGGCACAAAAAAGCCGGCATCAACGTGCCGGCAGCGAAAGAGGGGAGGAGGGAAGCGGACTTAAGCTTCGTCGAATTTTTTGGCGAAGAGCGCGTCGAGTTCGGCGAGCATCTGCGGGGCATCATCTCCGGTGGCAATAAACTTCACCTTCGTTCCCTTGGCCGCCGCCAGCATCATGAGGCCCATGATGCTTTTGCCGTTCACCTGTTCCTCGTCTTTTTCCACAAATACCTCCGCTTTGAATTTATTGGTGACGCGGACGATCATGGCAGCCGGACGGGCATGGATCCCCATCTTGTTTTGCACGAGAAGTTCCTTCACGTGGGTGCCGGCTGGCTGCGTTTCACTCTTTTCCATTGCGGTTTGGCGGATAGGTCGGGTTAAAAAGGAAAGGTTTAAAAGCCCGTTCAAGCCGCGGCTTGCAATCATAAAGACCCCTCCATGCCTGCCTTTGCCATCATCGTTCCCTGTCGACTGGAATCGACTCGTTTCCCCCGGAAGTTGCTTCATGTCATTAAGGGTAAGCCTCTTGTTGTATGGGTGGCAGAGCGAATTGTGGCACAGGCTCCCGATTATCCCCTCTGGTTTGCCGTAGATCATCCACTACTAGTTGAATGCATTGAGAAGGCGGGATTTAGGGCGATTATGACAGATTCCTCGCACCAGAGCGGAACAGACCGCATCGCGGAGGCAAATCGCACGGTGCGCGCGAGTTATGTGTTGAACGTGCAAGCCGACGAACCGTTGGTCAGCGCGGGACAACTGCAATCGCTGGCTCGACTCATCCAAGGAGACTGTCCGATGGCGACGCTTTGCACCCCCTTCAAACGGATCGTGGATTTCTACAATTCCAACCAGGTGAAGGTGGTGAAAACGAATACGGGGCGGGCGCTTTATTTTTCGCGTTCGCGCATGCCCTATTCGCGGGATTTGGGGCTGACGATCGACGACCCGTGGGTGGTGGCAAATCCCTGTTACAAACACTTGGGATTGTATGCTTATCGCGCTGACTTCTTGGAAAAATTTGTGGCCTTGCCTCCCGGGCAGTTGGAGCAAATCGAAAAACTCGAGCAGCTCCGGGCGCTGGAAAATGGATTTTCCATCGCGATCGATGTGACCGCAGATCCGACGATCGGAGTTGATACCCTTGAGGACGCCAAAAAATTCGAGGCCCATCTCGGCTGAGTGATTTCCTCTTTATGTCCGGCCTTGGAAAAACAGCTCACCGTATCGGATTATTGGCCTTGCTGATCGTTTCGTTGCTGGGTTCGGGATGCGTCAGCTCGATTTTGGCGACGATTGCAATCAAAGCGCCCAACCGACAACAGCAGCCGCGAACGGCATGGGATGCCGACTATGCCAGGCGATTTGATGGGCTCTACAACCAATCCTGGCGTCTGGCGGTGGGCCCGCCGGCGGCGGAGCTGGCGATCGCGGTGATCGAGCCGGGTAATTATCACTTTCGCTACACCATCGAGGTGAAACAGGATGAGCACCACCGGTGGCTGGAGCCGAAGTTCGAGTGGGAGCTGCCGGATCGCAGCGCTGCCGCCCAAGCGACGGCAAAAGGGACGATCGTCGTGATCCACGGATATCACGATGCAAAGGAAAACGTGGCCCATTGGGCTTTGTGTCTGGCCGAACAGGGTTATCGCTGCGTGTTGGTGGATCTGCGTGGACACGGACGGTCGACGGGAGACCAGATTGGTTTCGGCGCGTTTGAAGTCCACGATCTCAAGCTTTTGCTGGACGACTTGCAGCACCGGGGATTGGCCGGTGAGCGGGTGGGAATGCTGGGCGTTTCGTATGGCGCGAGCATGAGTCTTCTGCTGGCGGCGAAGGATTCGCGCGTGACGGCGATTGTTGCGCTTGAGCCATTCAGCAATGCCTCGAAGGTCTTGGCGGAATTTGCCCACGGGGTGGCGCCGGATCAGGCGGCGCGAATCAGCGACGAGACATTTTCAGCGGCCGCGAAGAAAGCGGCTGAACGCGGACATTTTTCGTGGACCGACGGCGACGTGCTGGCGGCGATGGATCATGTGACCGCTCCGGTTTTGTTTTATCACGGAGCAAAGGACACCTGGATTTCACCCGACCACAGCCGGGCGCTGCAGGCGAAGGCGAAGGGACCAAGCCGGCTGGTGATCCTGCCCGACGATGACCATGTTTTTCTTTCGATGCGCCTGGGCGATCAGATCGTTCCCGAGGTGACGGCTTGGTTTGATCGCTATCTGCCGATCACCACGCCGGGAACAGTGGCAGTTGCCGGTGGCGCGGAGTGAATTCACTCACAGTTTTCGATGATCGATTCGGGTAATCCAGAATACTTCGCAGGCTCCGCCGCCAGTATCTTCCCGGCTCAACGATGACTGCCAGTGATATCCGCCTTCGCCGGTGATTTCGACCAGGTAGCCTTCGAGTGTGACGAGTTCATGGCGTTTCACCGCCAATAATTGCGAACGCACCCCGGCATCGGCGGGAAGACAATGGGTGTTGGCGGAATGGGTTGCGATGACGTGCGGATCGAGCGGCGGTTCGTTGCGATAACGATACTCATACCACCGTCCCGACTGGCTGATGGAGAGTTCGTTGATGGCGGAAGCCACGGACATGGGGCCCCAGCCGAGGGCGAGATCCACGGGCGCCAGCTTCGCTTCGTGATCAAAATTATATCGTTCCCGCGAAAGCACGACCGCCGTCACTTGGTAAGTGGCAAGCGGAGTGATTTTGTAACCATCGTGGGAAAAAGTCGCTGGCAGCCTGAGCGTGGTTTGCACGGGATCGTGCGCGGCGGGAATTCCGCGCCAGGACGCGCGCGGCTCATGAAAATAAAACCATCCGCCGCCCACCAAAAGGACCAGCAGGATCAGTTTTTTCACCGGGGAAACGAATGATTTGCGCTGCCTGTTCCGGTGTTGCGGTCCGGATTAGATTTTCCCGGCCTTCCGCTTTTCCACCATGCGGTAGAAATCCTCGAACAGCGGATCGGCGTCGTTCGGGCCGGGGGCGGCTTCAGGGTGATACTGCACGGAGAAAACCGGCAGTTCCTTGTGGCGCAGACCTTCGACGGTCTGGTCGTTCAAATTGATTTCGGTCACGATCGCACCGCGGTTTTCGAGGGATTTTGGATTCGTGGCGAAACCGTGATTTTGCGCGGTGATCGACACGCGGCCGGTTTCGAGATTCTTGACGGGCTGGTTGCCGCCGCGATGGCCGAACTTCAGCTTGTAGGTTTCGCCCCCGAGCGCGTGGGTGAGCATCTGGTGACCGAGACAAATCCCAAAGATTGGGTAATCGGGGAGCAGTCCACTGACGGTCTTGTGGATGTAGGGCAGTGCGGCCGGATCGCCGGGGCCGTTGGAAAGAAACACCGCATCGACGCCATGATTGCGGATTTCCTCGTGCGTGGCCGTGGCCGGGAAAACGTTCACCTCGAAACCATGGCGCACGAGCTTGCGGAAGATCGTGTACTTCGCGCCGTAGTCGAAGGCAGCCACCTTGAATTTCTT
>JBEHXD010000006.1:0-37157 GCA_048498875.1 Verrucomicrobiota bacterium | reverse complement strand
CGTCAGCACCATCTTCGGTTCGGCGTCGCGGGCGATGCTGACCAGACGCTCCGACCCGGGGAGCGGATAGCTGGGCACCGCCACGACTCCGGCGAGCACGAACGTAGCGGTGAATGCGCCGATCAGCCTGAAATCCGAAGCAACCCGCCGGGCCAAACAGGCGGATCAGCTGGTTCGCGACAATCCCTACTACGCGATCGGCGTCGCCGCAGGTGTGGGCGCCCTCATCGGCATCCTCGTTTCCCGCAGCTTCAGCAACAATTCACGCTAAGAAATCGCGTGTAATGGCGGTGCCACGGGCCACTGACTGACGGTGTCCCGGGCACCGCCCGACTGCAGTTTTTATGTCTTTGCTGTCTGCCCTCACCAACCCCAAACCACGACCCCGCATGCCAGCCCCGGGCGTCGCTTTTTCGCTGTTCAGTGAATCAGTCGCGCACCGGGCCGAACTTGCCTCGGTCGAAGTGGGCGAAGCACGCGACCACGCGTTGGTATCCACTCTACTCGCCGCCGGCACCATCGTGCTGGCGTTGTTTACTGGATTTGCCGTCACGCTCCTGCTCGCGAGCCTGGTGTGGGACAGTCCGCATCGCATCTGGTGGCTGACCGGCCTTTGCGCGATCTACCTCGGCTCAGCCCTCGCTACCGGTTTCACCCTGGTCAAACGTCTGCGGACGTGGCGTCCGATGAGCGAGACCACCTCCCAACTTCAGGAAGATTTCCAATGTCTGAGTCATCTGATAAAATCCGTAGTCCGCTGACCACCGCTGAGCGGAAGCAACTGCTGGCTCTCGCTTGCGCTGCGGATCGGGTCGCGTGGGCCCAAGCCTGCCGCCCTGCGCCGCCGAGCACTCCGCTGGCGGCCGTCGGCAACGAAGTGATGCGTTACATCGAGCCTTTCAGTCATCTCATTCCCGGAAAAATGGGGCGATGGGTCCGCAATCTCAGTTTCTTTGCGAACCTTGGCCGGCAATTTGGGCTTTTTGGCCGGTGAGGTAGAATCTCAACTTCGCCGAAACCTACAGCGCGTCTAATGGACGCGCTTTTTTTGTGCCCTGGGCTTGCTTCGTAAAGCGCAGTGGTAATTCACGCTGCGGCAGCCCGGCGCAAATCCAGAAAGAACTCCACCAAATCCGAATCCGCCGGACTCAACACGCCGACACGACCGCCATGCAGCATGGCGATCTCGCGACAAATCGATAATCCCAGGCCCGTGCCTTCGGCCACCTCTCCCGGCCGGCGAAAAAAGGGATCAAAGACCTTGGCCTGTTCGACATCGCTCAGCGGGCGTCCGTGATTGACGATGGAAAAACGAACGTATCCGTCCGCCCGCGCCTGGGCTTTCAGACTCACCGGTTTCCCGGCCACACCATATTTCGCCGCGTTCGAAAGAAAATTCGCCAACACGCGACTGGCATGAAGGGGATCGGCCAGGACCAGCGGCAAATTCGGCGGCACTTCGAGCACGAGTTCGCCTCCGCGCAGCCTCACCCCTTCTCCATGGGCGGCCATCACCTCCGCCAGCAAATCCGCCGGCGCGTAGGGCTCCGGTTTTAACTCAGTCCGCCCACTTTCCAGCCGGGCGAGTTCAAGCAATGCCTGCAGCACCGCAAGCAGACGCTCGCAATCGTCGCGACTCACCTCAAGCAGCTCGCGCTGGTCATTGTTGATGGCGCCCAGTTTTCCCTCGAGCAGCAGATGCAGGGTCATGCGGATGCCGCTCACCGGGGTCTTCACCTCGTGGCTCAGGGTCGCCAAGGCCTTCGTCTTCGCTTCGTCGTTGCGCCGCAGCCGGGTGACGTCGACCAGCAACGCGGCCCAGCCGTCGGCATCACCAAAGGCGCCGTTCATTCGAAAAATCAACGGGAGAAAATCGCCGCCCAACGGACTGGTCCCATCACTGGCGGGCGGTTCGAGTCGCACGGCGCGACGGATATCGTCGCCCAACATATCCTGATTTTGGGCCGCCGCTTCGTCGATCTGGCGGCGCACTTCCCCCGGCAGGGCCCGCGGAATGCCCAAGGCCTCACTCAACGCCTCGGCCCGGGGATTGGTCTGCCGTACGGCAAAGGATTGATCGACGATGTACACCGGGTAAGGCAGCGCTTCGAGGATCGCGCGACTCATGCGGCTGGCCGTGACCGCCCGTTCGTCTGTTTCACTGACGTAGCGCTGAAGTTCGCGCGCCATGTTGTTGAATCCCGCAGCGATCTGCGCGATCTCATCGCCTCCCTCAATCGGCACGAGCGTGTCGAAGCGGCGCGCGCTCACGAGCTGGATCGCATCGCGCAACCGCCGCAGCGGTTCGTAGATCGCACGCGTAAGCCGCGCCGAGGTGAATACATAAATTCCCAGCGAGAAAATCGCGAAACCCAGGGCGATCACAGTCACGCGCCGCCCTTTCTGTACCGCGAGGTCGCGGCGGGAAATGAGAAAGCGTTCATTGCGCACCACGATTTCGTCCGCCACATTGTTGACGTCGCCCGTGAGGCTGGTGATCAGATGATTGAGTTCGATATGCCGGCCTTCCGCGTTTGGCTTGATGGCGAACAGTTCATCGTAGGCGGCAAAGTAGGCCTGCCCGAGTGCGATCAACCGGGCCACCAGTTCCTTTTCCTCCGGACTCGCCGCATTTTTTTCCAGCTGCCGGATGCGCTTTTCCGCGATCTCGCGTTCCTGCGGAAATGTTTTCGAGACCGTGGGCAAACTGGCGATGTCGGGAATCACCAGCACCTGCGCATTCAATCGCGTCATCGCCGAGTGGAGCTCCCGGATCGAGCGGATATTGTCGTAGTTCTGATTGATGATCGAACTGATATCGCCGGTCAGACCGCGGGTGGCCCACACGCAAAAACCACTCAGCATCAGCAGAAGCAACAGGGTCACCGTCAGCCCGCTGATGAACGACCACCGGTTCATGACGCTGGTTCTGCCGCCGGCTCCGCGGCCCACCGCTTGCGCTTTCGATAAATTGTCGCCGCATCAATGCCGAGCACGCGCGCCGCTTCCTCGAGGGTCGACGTACGCGCCGTAACCAGTCGCACATGCGCCTGCTCAATCACGTCCATCGGCACGAGCGCGCCGAGTGCCACTTCCGTCCCGCCCGCCGTCGGCGCCCCCAGTTCGGAAGGAAGATCGTCCAACTCCACCTTCGAGCCACGTGTCAGGATCACCGCGCGCTCGATGGAATTGCGCAATTCCCGCAAATTGCCCGGCCAGGGATGGCGCCGGATCGCCGCCCAGGCTTCGGCGGAAAAATCCTTCACCGGGCGCCCGGTCTCCTCGGCAAAAAATCGCAGATAATCGCGGGCATAGCGCTCGAGATCCTTGGGTCGTGACCGCAACGAGGGCACCGTCACGCTGATGACGTTCAGGCGATAATAGAGGTCCTCGCGGAAAGTACCGGCCTTGACCGCCGCCGCCAGATCGCGATTGGTCGCCGCGATCACGCGCACGTCGGCGGTGCGGGTTTTGGTGTCACCCACACGCTCGTAGGTCCGTTCCTGCAAGAGGCGAAGCAGCTTGGGTTGAAGTTCCACCGGCAGTTCACCGATTTCATCGAGAAACAACGTGCCTCCGCGCGCGGCGTCGACCTTGCCCCAGGTATCCTTCATCGCCCCGGTAAATGCGCCCTTCACGTGACCGAACAGCTCACTCTCGAGCAGTTCGCGCGACAAACTTGGGCAGCTCACCGTCACAAAGGGACCTTTCGAAAGCTTGCTGAGCTGGTGAATGTGCCGGGCCAGCGCGCTTTTGCCGGTGCCGTTTTCACCCAGAATGAGAATGGTCGCCTTGGTCGTCGCCGCGCGTTCCAGCACGGAAAACACCGTCCCCATTTCCGGCTCTTCGGACGTAAAACTCATGGCAGGCAGCGTCTGGGCGACCTGTTCCTCCAACTCGTCCACCCGTTGCAGCAATCGCTGGGCTTTTTCGACCCGCGTCAGCAGCTGGCGCAGTTGCTCGGGAGTGAAGGGTTTTTCAAGGTAGTCCTGCGCGCCCCGTCTCATCGCCTCCACGGCGGTTTCGATACTGGCGTGGGCCGTGCAGATAACGACCGGGAGCTTCGGAGCGATTTTTTGCAGTCGCTCGAGGTAGTCCAACCCGTCGATTTCGCTCTCCATGCGCAGGTCGAGCAAAACGAGGTCATAGCGCTCTTCCTGCAGTTTCAACAACGCCACCCGGCCACTGTCGGCGGTGTCCGCTTCATGACCTTCCGCCCTGACCGCTTGAGCCGAGGTGAGACGGATGCTGCGTTGATCGTCAACGATGAGAATGCGCATGAGATTACAAAAATTGAGAACTAGCGGGGCGGGATGTGGCAACCCTGCATCCGAAGTATATCGCAGACAGGGTTTGAGGTCCCCAGTTCTAACAAATCCGGCTGCGAACGCACTTTAAGCTGCAAGGTGCGGGGAAAAAATCGCACGGCCTTGCAAAAAGCCAGCCTGCACCGCATCGGGAAAACCCCGGTCTTTTGGTATCTCATTTGAAACGAGATGATTAAAACTCCCGCGCGCAGACGGCACAGGACAGGCATTACTTAACGCGGCGATCGTTTCGCACGACGCCAAGAAATACAAAAAATCCCAACCAACCTTCCCATCGCCATGCTTCCCACCACTGCCATTCGTTCCCACGCCTCTTCCGGCAACGTTTCCGAGATGCTTCTGCGGGACGTCGCTTCGCTGCTTCTCACCACTGAGCTGATCAGCAGCTTCCTGGTTGCCCTGAGACCGGAATGTGAGTTTTCGGACGATCTCACCCATACGCTCAATTCGATGATCGCTCTGTGCGACGAGGGTGAAACCCGGGTTCATCAACCGCTGTTGGAAACCGGCATCATTCTGCCGACTACCACCGACGCATCACCCAGCACCCTTATCACGGATTTTTTCCAGCGTCTGCCGACTGCGGCCGATCCCCAGGTTTTTGGCTCCGAAGTGGTGATCAATCTCCAATTGCTGGCCCAACACGTGGAACTGAAAGCCCGCCTTGCCTCGGACGAGGCGCTGATCGTGGGACTCGACAGTCTTAATGAGGCGCTGAGCAGCTGGTCGGAGGAGTGGCACACGTGCGCCCGGCAAATGGGCAAACTGACTTTCCGTTCGAAAAATGCCGTTCCTGCGACCGACGCCCGCCGCCTGGCTTTCGCCGACGTTTGAACCCGCCCTTCCCCAATTTCGCCCCCACAAACCCATCAACCAAGGAGTCGTTATGTTACGCTGGATAATCACGTTTCTTGTCATTGCTCTCATCGCCGGGGCTCTCGGCTTTGGCGGAGTGGCAGGTACCGCCACGGACATCGCCCGTGTCCTGTTTTATATCTTCCTCGTGCTACTTGTCGTGTCGCTGCTCTTCGGAGCAATGCGCGGCCGGCCACCGGTCTAGCCATGAACGTTCCCACTCTGGGTTTTCATTTTCACGCCATGAAAACATATTTTTCCTCCCTGCTTGGCGTTACTGCGCTGTCATGCGTGATCGCAACCGGCGCCAGTAGCTCGGATCGGCACCGCGGCCCCGATCCCACGCTTAAAACCGTGGAATTTACGTCCGGTCCCGCCATGAATCCGACCCCCGAACGCACCTTGCCGCCGTCCCCGGTGGCGGTGGTTCCGGTTGCCGCCGTAACCGATGCCTCCATCAACTCCAGCGCGTTCGATGAAGCATCCGCCGCGCTTGATCGTGTAACGCGCGATTCGGTGGCGAGTTTGAATGCGGTTCCGGAGAACCTCAGCAAAGCCATCGATGCCAATATCAGCTCATGGAAATCCCATGGCGGGGTTTCGACCAACACCGGTGAAAACAAACTGGAACTGGCGCGAACCGATTTCGCCCAGAAGGTCAGGACGCTGACATTGACGGACGACGAAACATGGAAGACGGCAAAGTCGGCGGCTCAGGCCTCCCTGGAAAATCTCCGCCGTGCTTATGAAGAGCTAATCGCCGTTACCGACCGGGCTTGACGGATACAATCCACCAATTCTGGAAATAAACTTACACAAACCTGTCGTGCCTCCGGTGCGACAGGTTTTTTTGCGCCCTGACCGTGGAGGTTTCCAGATGGTGAACTACTTACACCATCCAGGGGTTGGCCTGCCAAACACCCGTCAACCGATTCGGGAAATTCCTGACTACTTTTAGCCATTAAGCCGTTAAGCCGCGCTCTTGCAGTGTCGTTATAGCCAGCAGCTAATACGCTATGGTTAACAAGTTTCTTTTGGCGCCAGCTGTGCTCGCGTTGCTGATTGGATTTGCTCCGTGCAGTGCTGCGGAAGCAGTACGGACGGACAAATCTGCGTATACCCTGTTCAACCGCACGCCGGAATCACAGCTGCGTGAATTGACCACCGACCGGCCCGACCTCACGGAAAGTCCCTACACTGTGGACGCCGGCTGGGTCCAGGTGGAAATGGATCTCTTTGCCTACGGAAAGGATCACGACAAACTCGACGGCGCCGACGTGAAGGCCTCCGCGCTTTCCTTTGCCAACATCAATCTCAAGTTCGGGCTGACTTCAAACGTCGACTTGCAGACGGTGATTGAGCCTTACACCCGGGTCCGGGTCGACGACCGCGTTGCGGGAGTCCGCGGAAAAGTGTCCGGCTTTGGCGATATTACTTCGCGATTGAAGATCAATTTTTGGGGCAACGACGGTGGCAAGACTGCCTTCGGTCTGATGCCTTTCGTAAAATGGCCCACCAACCAGCACGGGCTGGGCAACAAATCCGTCGAAGGCGGCTTGATCGTCCCCGTGGCGGTAAGCCTGTCCGGTGGCTGGGACATGGGTGCCATGACCGAATTTGATGTGGTCCGGAACGAATCGGACACGGGTTACGCACTGGACTGGGTCAACAGCATCACATTCGGTCACGATATCGCTGGAAAACTCGGCGGATACGTGGAGATCGCCACGACACTCACGCGCGGACGCGATCTCGCCAGCTTCGACTGCGGTCTCACTTACGGTGTCAACGCCCACGTCCAGCTCGATGCCGGAGCCAATTTCGGCCTGACAAAGGCCACCGAAGACCTGGTGGTCTTCACGGGGATCAGCTTCCGCTTTTAAATCCATTCACACTCCATGAACTTCTCGGTCGGCCAAAAAGTCTTCAGCATCACCCTTGCTGCCACAGTTATTCTCGGCGTCGTGCTCGCCGGTGCATTCCAACAATTCTCCCTGATTCGCGAAGGCGATGACCGGGTGCTCCTTCTCGCGAGTGCACTCCAAACCCAGCAGTCGGCCGACATGATGCACGACGCGCTTCGGGGTGATGCGATCGCCGGCATGCTGGCGGCCAGAAATGGCAACGCCGATCAGCTGACCGAGGCCGGAAAAGACTACGTCGAACACGCCGCGCAGATCCGTTCCGATATGGCCAACAATAACCAACGGCCGCTGGGGGACGCGATCGGAGCGAAATTAAAGGCCATCGCTCCGCTGTTGGAACAATACCTTAAAGTCACCGAAACTTCCCTGAAACTCACCAGCAAAGACCTGGCCGCGGCCGAAGCCAATTTCCCCGCCTTGCAGGATTCGTTTCACAAAATGGAAGATGCCATGGCCGCCTTGAGCGACGCCATCGAGTCGGAAGCCAAACTCGCGAATCAGGAGAGCAATGAACACTTTCGTTCGTTTCAAAAAGTGGTCGGAATTCTCGCCGCCGGCGGTCTGCTGGTTCTCATCGTACTCTCCGTGATCGTCGCCCGCAGCATCCCCAAGCCTTTCGCCACGGTGCTGCGCCAGCTCGACGAAGCCGCCAAAGCCAACACCGCCTCGTCCAATCTGATTTCACAAAGCAGCACGACCCTCGCTGAAGGAGCTTCCGAGCAGGCCGCTTCGCTTCAGGAAACCAGTGCCTCGCTCGAAGAGATTTCCAGCATGGCCAAACGGAATGCAGAAAGCGCGCTGCGCGCGAACGACCTCACCCGTCAAACCCGCTCGGCCGCAGACGCCGGCACCCAAAATGTGGAAGCGATGAATCACGCCATGGACGCCATCAAGGCCTCCAGCGACGGCATCGCAAAAATCATCAAGACCATCGACGAGATCGCCTTTCAAACCAACATCCTCGCCCTGAACGCCGCGGTGGAAGCCGCCCGCGCCGGTGAAGCGGGCGCCGGTTTTGCCGTGGTCGCCGAGGAGGTCCGCGCCCTGGCTCAACGCAGCGCCACCGCCGCCAAGGAAACCGCCGAAAAGATCGACGACTCGGTCAGCAAGAGCCACCACGGCGCCGAGGTCTGCGCCAAGGTTGCCACCGGCCTGAAGGAAATCGCCGCCAAATCGCGTGAAGTCGATGAACTGGTGAATGAAATCGCCACCGCATCGTCGGAACAGACCAAAGGCATCGAACAGCTCAATGTCGCCGTCGGCCAAATGGACAAGGTGGTGCAGGCAAGCGCCGCGCGCGCAGAGGAAGGAGCCAGCGTCGCCCACGAACTTACCACTCAATCGTCTGCCTTGGAGAAGAGCGTGCTCGCGCTCGGCCATCTGGTCGGCGGTCGAAAAAAGCCCACCGCAAAAACTGCGGCACCAAGTTCATCCAAAAAGGCCGCTCCGGGAATTCCTTCTGAAAAATCAGAAAAACCGGCAGCCCTGGTCTCCTAGCCCAATTCGACGTTTGCCGTCCGGCTGAAGCGAAGAATCTCCACCGGGCTTTCACCGGGGTAAACCGTGATCCCTATCCTGCCTAAGTGAGCAGGCGTAAACCGGCGTAGAATCGCCATGCGATAACTCTCTCCCGTACAGCGGGATTAATCGCAAATCCCTTATGACAGATAGTGTTTAGAATTATTCTAAATCCATGTTGCAATTTGGTCTTATTCTAATTCGTTTCACCTATCCGTCACATGAACTCTACCGCCAAAACTTGCGCCGAACTCGCTGAAAAACTCACTGCGAGCGGCCTCCGCCCTACCCCCCAGCGCGAGGTGGTTTTTAAGGTAATCCTGGAAAAACGCGATCATCCCACGGCCGATGAGATTTTTGCCCGCGTAAAATCCCAGATGCCCACCATTTCACTGGCGACGGTCTACAACTGCCTCGAAACCCTCGTTCAATGCGGAGTCGTCCGCCAGGTAAACCTGGAGCGAGCACCCACTCGTTATTGCCCGAATCTGCACGAACACGCCCATTTTCACGACGACGCCACCGGGCGCGTGCACGACATTGAATTGCCTGCCGATACGTTGAAGCAACTGCGCGAACTGCTTCCCCCCGGATTTGATGCCAGCACCGTAGAGCTCGCCTTTCGCGGCCGCGCGGTGGCTTCAGGAAATTCCGCCGGCAGCAACTAACGCACCTCTCTTTTCCCCACACCGATTTCTTTATCTAAATGAGCAAACTGGAAATTAACGACCTCCGCATCAGCATCGGCGAAAAGCCCATCGTCAAGGGACTGAACCTGACGATCAAACAGGGCGAAGTGCACGCCATCATGGGGCCAAACGGCACCGGCAAGAGCACGCTCGCCAAGGCGATCGCCGGACATCCCGACTACACCATTACCGGTGGGGACGTGTTGCTCGACGGAAAGTCGATCCTCGGCATGGAACCTGACGCACGTGCGCGCGCCGGCCTTTTCCTCGCCTTTCAATATCCGAGTGAAATCCCCGGCGTCTCGATCGCCAACTTTCTCCGCGCCGCCGTGCAAGCCCGCATGGCCGAAGGCGAGGAGCTCGATGCGAGTGGCTATTACAAGCGTCTCTATTCGAAGATGGATTTGCTGAAGATCGACCGGAAATTCACATCGCGTTCCGTCAACGAGGGCTTTTCCGGCGGTGAAAAAAAACGCTGCGAAATTCTCCAGATGGCGATGCTTGAGCCCAAGATCGCACTCATGGATGAGACCGACTCCGGACTCGACATCGATGCGCTCCGCATCGTCGCCGACGGCGTCAACGCCCTGCGCACCGGCCCGCTGGGCATCATGCTGATCACCCACTACCAGCGACTGCTCGACTATATCGTGCCGGACTTTGTCCACGTGATGTACGACGGACGCATCGTAAAGAGTGGCGATAAAACCCTCGCCCTCGAACTCGAGGCCAAGGGCTACGATTGGGTGAAACAGGAACTCACCGCTGCCACAGCCTGATTCCGCGAATGCAGCCCGCTCAAATCGCAATTTCCAAATCACAGCTTTTCCGATGAAACCACCCACCGAAATCGAAACCGCGGAGACGATTGAAAATCCCGTGGTCGGTATCGACCAGACCGCCGGGAATTTTAGTTACAAAGTCGACTATGCCTTCGACGCAGGTACCGGCCTCAGCGAGGAAACCGTCCGCTACATCAGCTCGGTCAAAAAAGAGGCCCCTTGGATTCTCGAATTCCGACTGAACGCCCTGAAGAAATTCCAGTCGATGCCCCTGCCCACCCATTGGGCCGCCAAGGATCTCGAAAACATCAATTTCGACAAAATCCGCTATTATCTTTCGCAAGGCCAGAAGCCCAAACGCACATGGGACGAAGTTCCCGACGACATCAAGCAGACCTTCGAGCGCCTGGGCATTCCCGAGCAGGAGCGCAAGTTTCTCGCCGGCGTGGAAGCTCAATTCGACTCCGAGGCCGCCTATTCCAACATCAAGGAAATCGTCGCCAAGCAGGGCGTGATTTTCGTCAACTCCACCGAGGGACTGCGCGAACATTCCGAGATTTTCAAAAAATTCTTCGGCAAGGTCATTCCCACCGGCGACAACAAATTCTCCGCTCTCAACAGTGCCGTGTTCTCCGGCGGCTCGTTTATTTACGTGCCTCCCGGGGTCAAGGTCGCGCAGCCGCTGCAGGCTTATTTCCGCATCAACGCGGAGAACTTCGGCCAGTTCGAGCGCACCCTGATCATCGCCGATGAAGGTTCCGAGGTCGTGTACATGGAAGGCTGCACGGCCCCGAAATTCACGACGTCGACCCTCCACAGCGCGGTGGTGGAACTCGTCGCGCTCAAAGGCGCCAAGATTCAATACATCACCGTCCAGAATTGGGCGAACAATGTCTTCAATCTCGTCACCAAGCGGGCCGTCGCACACGAGGATGCCGAAGTGAAATGGATCGACTGCAACATCGGCAGCCGCCTCACGATGAAATATCCAGGCGTCGTGCTGAAGGGCCGCAAGGCGCGCGGGGAAGTGATTTCGATCGCCCTCGCCAACGATGGCCAGCATCAGGACACCGGGGCCAAAATGATCCATGCCGCGGACGACACGACGTCACTTGTCGTTTCGAAATCGATTTCCGTCGGCCAAGGCCGCGCCACTTACCGCGGTCAGGTTCATATCCCGAAACACCTGAAGGGCTGCAAAAATAACACGGAATGCGATGCGTTGCTGATCAACACCAACAGCCGCACCGACACCTATCCGGCTATCACGGTGCGCGGCGATAAAAACGCCACGCAACACGAAGCGAGTGTTTCCAAGGTCAGCGAAGACATGATCTTCTATATGCAGCAGCGCGGCCTCACCGAGGCGCAGGCCATGAGTCTTGCCGTCAACGGCTTCATCAACGACCTCGCCCGCCAGTTCCCGATGGAATACTCGGTCGAACTAAAGCGTCTCATCGACCTCGAGATGGAAGGCAGCGTCGGCTAAATAACCTGGTTTCGACTTGGGATTTTCCGTCTTCGAACAGATCGAAAACGAAATCCCAATCGAAAATCGAGAATCCAAAATCGAAAATTTTCATGTCCGCTGTTCCCACCACTTCGACCACCGGTTCGTTCACCCGGGAGGTTTTTCAAGCCCATCTCGAGCGCGTCAGGCACCTGCCCGCCTGGTGGCTTGAGCGTAAACGTGCCGCCTACGAACGTTTCGCGGCGCTGCCGATGCCCCGGCGTACCAACGAAGGCTGGCGGTTTTCCAATCTCGGCAGTTTGACCCTCGACGGGTTCCGTTTGGATTCGTCCGTCCCCAGCGTGCTGTCCGCCCCGCCCCTTTCGAATATCACGGCCGCCTCATTGACCTTCGTGAACAACTCGCTGGCGGTTCGCACGGCGACTGCGGCCGACATCGCCTCGCAACACGGCATCGTGTTCGATAATCTCCATACCGCCCTGCTCCAGCATGGCGATCTCATCAAGGCCCACTTGCTCGCGCAGCCCACCCGGCTGGGTTCGGACAAATTTGCCGCCCTTCACGAGGCCTTCCTCGAAGACGGCGCCTTCGTTTATGTTCCCAAAGGGATCGAAGCTTCGCTTCCGGTCAGTGTATTCCATCACGCGTCGGGCCCCGGTTCCGCGGTTTTTCCCCACACGCTCGTCATCGCCGAGGAGAGGGCAAAAATCACCGTCTCCGATTTCTTTCGCTCGAAAAAATCCGAGGACGCGCATTTTGCCTGCGGCGGAAACGATCTCTACGCCGGTCATGGTGCGCAGGTCACATACGTCGCAATGCAGGATTGGAGCCGCGAATCGCTCTCCTTCCAGTTCAACGCCATCGTCGCCAAACGCGATGCGAAGATTCTTTCCCTGAATCTTCACGCGGGCGCCCGCCAGGCCCGGCACGAATCGTTTTCGCAACTGCAGGCGCCTGGCGCTCACTCCGAGATGCTCGCGCTGACCGTGGCGCAAGGCACGCAGGAGTTCGACCAGCGCACGTTGCAGATCCACCAGGCGCCAAACACCAGTTCGAATCTGCTCTATAAAAATGCGCTGCTCGACCAGGCGAAAACCATTTTCTCCGGCCTGATCGTGGTCGATCCCGACGCGCAGAAAACCGACGCCTACCAGAGCAATCGCAACCTCATGCTTTCCGACGAAGCCGAGGCCAATTCCCTGCCCGGCCTGGAAATCCAGGCTAACGACGTCCGCTGCACGCATGGCGCCACCAGCGCCCGCATCGACGCCGAACAGGAATTCTATCTGAAGGCTCGTGGCATCAGCGCCGCTCAAGCTCAGGAATTGCTCGTTTTCGGTTTCTTCGAGGAAGTGCTCGGCAAGATCGAAAACCAGCAGCTGCACGATCAGCTCACGACCATCATCCGCGAAAAATTCAAGCAATAGCGAGCACCTCATCACTGCTCACCCTCCGCTGCTCACCGCCCACCATTCCCCCTCATGACCACCGATAAACGCGATCGCGCCCTTTCCCGTGAAGTTGTCGCCACGCAGATTCCCAGCGGCGACAAACAAACCCTGTTCAAGGGCGACTCCGTTTTCATTCATCAAGTGCTCGGCGGCAGTTACACGGTGCAAACGTCGACGGGACTTTTTCGCATCGACGGCAAGGACGCCGACGCGATCGGTGAAACGGTCACCGAGCAGAAAGTCACCGCGTCGACTCTCGCCGATGGCGCGCCCGATCCCGAGGCGATTTGGGACCAGTTGCGCAAGGTATTCGATCCCGAGATCCCCGTGAACATCGTCGACCTCGGGCTCGTTTATTCGATGGAGGTGGGCAAACAGGAGGGCGGTGGCCACAAGGTGGACGTCGCCATGACACTCACTGCCCCCGGCTGCGGTATGGGCCCCGCCATCGCTGAAGACGCCAAGGGAAAAATTCTCCTCGTTCCCGGAGTCAGCACCGCCGACGTCCGCATCACTTGGGAGCCGGCATGGAATCAGTCGATGATCTCCGAAGAGGGAAAGATGAAGCTCGGCCTCATCTAAGGTAGGGCGCGTTATCCGTAACGCGCCGCGAGCGGGTCGCCATTTCGGCGGCGCACACATCCATGTTCTGAAGAGCATTTTCGACGCCGACATCAGGCATGAAAACCAAGCTGCTTTTCATCTGCTCGCGCAACCAGTGGCGCAGTCCCACCGCGGAAGCGCTGTTCAAAAACCATCCGCGTTACGACGCCCGCAGCGCCGGCACCACTGATCGCGCCCGCATCAAGTTCACCGATTGTCACATCGGCTGGGCCGACCTGATTTTTTGCATGGAGCGAAAGCACGCTGACCGCCTCCGGGAAAAATTCGTTCACGAAATCGCTGACAAGCCGGTGATCATTCTTCGCATTCCAGATGACTTCACATTCATGGATCCGGAACTGATCGAGCTTCTCCGCGACAAACTCGCCGAGTACGTCGAATTCTAACGAACGCGGAAGCGTGAATGTAGCAGCGGTGGTAACACCGCTGGCGCCAGCCGACTAACGTCGGCTGCCACACCTTGAGACACGCTTACTTGTTCTTCAAAAATGCGCGCCAGCCGCCAAATGACGTGATATCCCGGGCACCCTCCAGCGCCACCGGTTCGCAAATAAACCCTTTCACCACCGAGCCGTCAGTCAGCTGCAGGGTGCCGATTCCCAGCGGTTGAGGAATCGCCGCAACAAAGTTGCCGAACGCCGCTGGTCCGAGGGCCCACACTTCCACCTCGATTTCCGCACCCGATCCCGGAGCACCCCGCACCAAACCGGGCTTGGGCGGAACCGTGCCCGCCAGCGCGTATAAACGGTAGGCGCTCGTCGTTCGCGTGGTTCGCAACAGACGCGCAGGCAAGGAGGTGAGCTGGCCATTCAATGGCTGTCCGCTCAAATGAGCACCCACCACCGCCAGGGCCACCTCACCTTCCTGTAACGACGCGGCGTCTGAAGCTGCTGGTAAAGGCAGACCGGTGGCGCCCGCGGTTTTAACCGTGGCGCGATGCAACGCACCGCCCAGCGCCGCGAGACGCGCGTCGCTCCACGCCGGACCAAAGAGCGTAACCCCAAAGGGCAATCCGTCCCCGCGAAATCCCGCCGGTACCGCGAGTGCCGCCGTGTCGAGCAGGTTGGCGAAATTCGTATAGGTACCGAGCCGGGAGTTGAGAGTGATCGGATCTGCTTCAACTTCGGATCGGGTATAAATGGTCGCCGCCGTGGGTAAAACCATCGTCTCCACTTTTTCCCAGGTCAGGTCAGCCGCCCGCCGCAAGGCCGCGAGTTTGTAATCCGCTTCGAATGCATCCACTGCCAGCGGCTTCGCCCCGGCTTCAATGATGCAGCGCGTCACCGGAAAAATTGCGTCGGCCTGTTTCTCATGAAACGCCCGCACCGCCGACCAGCGCTCCGCCACCCAAGGTCCCTCATACAACAACCGGGCGGCATCGCGAAAAGGGGTGAAATCAATTTCGACTCTGGTTCCGCCCAACGCATCCAGGGCCCGCACCGCGTGCGAGAAACATTGCGGTGACACCGCATCACCAAACCATTCCAGTTGCTCTCCCGGGGGAACACCGAATCGGAACTTCGCCGGCATCGCCGACCCGGCAAAGCTTCCCTGCGGTCCGCGTCGGGCGAACGCGTCCTTCGCATCGTAGGTTCCGGCAATCCTTGCCACCGCGGTCGCATCGTCGACCGAAAGCGCAAAGACCGAAACGCAGTCAAGCGAGCGGCACGCCGGCACCACGCCGCGCGTGCTGAGCGCACCTTTCGTCGGTTTGAGTCCGACAATATTGTTGAACGATGCCGGCACCCGGCCCGAGCCCGCCGTATCCGTTCCCAGTGAAAAACTCACCAAGCCCGCGGCGACCGCGACCGCCGAACCGCTGCTCGATCCGCCCGGAATCATTTCCGGATGAAAAGGATTGCGCGGCACGCCATAGGGGGAACGAACGCCCACCAGGCCCGTGGCGAACTGATCGAGATTCGTTTTTCCCACAGGAATCGCGCCCGCCTCAAGCAGCTGCTGCACCACGAATGCGGACTCTTCAGGAAGATAGGCGAACTCCGGACACGCCGCGGTGGTCGGCGCACCCGCCAAATCAATGTTGTCCTTGATAGCGAACGGAACGCCATAAAGCGGCTGCATCGCCATTCCGCGCTGCTCCACCCGTTGCGCGTGGGCCAATAAATCCTCCCGCGAAACCCGGTGAATCCAAACTGCGGGATCTTTATGAGTCTCGATCCGTCGACAGATTTCATTCACCAGCTGCGTCGGGGTCAGCGTACCCTCGGCGTAGCAGACTCGCAAAGTAACAAGATCGAGGGAATGTATCATCAGAGAAGTTGTCTCGCGAAGGATTCGAAGGCTCCGAAGGGATGAAGATAGGGAAAGCTGGTTTTCGGCCAATTCAGTGCCCTTTGCTTCCTTCGAACCCTTCGTGAGACATAATTCTTCATCCCTCGATGACCACCAGGGTTTCACCGGCATTCACCGGCCGGCCTTCGACACATCGCACTTCCCGCACTTTTCCTGGTCGATTTGCGACGACCGTCACCTCCATCTTCATCGACTCGAGAATCACGAGTGGATCTCCGTCTTTGACGGTATCGCCGGCGGCCACGGTAATTTTCCAGATGTTACCCGGAATATGGGAAGGCACCGCCACACACCCGTTCGGAATGGCCTGTTCATCCACGACCGCCGCCGATTCGGATTCGGCCGAGAAATTGAGCTGTCCGCTTTCCTCCCACCGTTTTCTCTCCGCCTCAAACGAGCTTTGTTGCTGGGTTTTGAACGCGGTGATTGTCGGTGCATTTTCCGCCAGAAACTTCTGGTAGTCGCGCAAACGAAACCTGGTTTCCTCAATCTTCAGCCGAACTTTTCCCTGGGGAAAATCTTCGCGGAACTTCATCAGTTCCGCGTTCGACACCGGATAAAAGCGGATTTGGTCAAAGAAACGCAGCAACCATGGACGGCCATCGACAAACTCGGTCGTCTGCTTGTAACGGTTCCACATCTGGCAGGTGCGGCCGATGAATTGATAACCACCCGGGCCTTCCATGCCATACACGCACAAATAAGCGCCCCCGATGCCGACCGCATTTTCCGGCGTCCAGGTCCGCGCGGGATTGTATTTCGTGGTCACCAGCCGATGGCGCGGATCCACCGGCGTTGCCACGGGCGCACCGAGATAAACGTCGCCCAGGGCGAGCACGAGATAACTCGCCGCAAAGGCGATGCGATGGACTTCCGCCACGGATTCGAGGCCGTTGATGCGCCGGATAAACTCGATGTTGCTCGGGCACCACGGTGCATCCTTGCGCACAATTTGCATGTATTTGCGGATCGCGAGCAACGTCGACTCGTCTTCCCATGAGAGCGGCAGGTGGACAATGCGCGAGGGCACCTCGATGTCGTCGACCGAAGGCAGTTCGCTCTCGGCCCGCAGGAGGATTTCCATCAGGCGCTCCATCGGCAGCATCCGATAATCGAAGTGCACCTGCAGCGAGCGGATGCCCGGCGTAAGGTCGACCAGCCCCGGAATATGCTGCCGCTCCAACCAGCTCTGCAATGCATGCACCCGCATGCGCAACGCGATGTCGAGCATCAGCGGACCATACTCCACCAGCAGACACGAATCACCTGCCCGACGGTAGCAGACACCGGGCACATCGGGGCGTCCTACGATCTGGTGCAAAATCGCCGGCTCAACTGGAGCTTGTGATTTGGTGTTTTGAGTTTTTGAAATTTTCCGCCTGGCAGGCTGCAACGACTCGATCTCCGCATCCTGCGCGGTCGCGGCGATGCGCGCCTCCTCCGCGGTCAGGGCCTTGAAGCGCACTTTGTCGCCCGGCTTGAGCTGGCCCATTTTCCAGAGCTCGCCTTGCACGATCGTCGCGGGACACACAAAACCGCCGCAGCTGGGACCGTCCGGTCCGAGAATGATCGGCATATCCCCGGTAAAATCGATGGCTCCGATCGCATAGGCGTTGTCGTGGATGTTCGAGGGATGGAGTCCCGCTTCGCCGCCATCGCGCCTCGCCCATTGCGGCTTCGGCCCGATCAGGCGGACCCCGGTGCGCGCGGAATTGTAGTGCACTTCGTACGCGGTGGTGAAAAGCACACCGATATCTTCATCCGTGAAAAAGTCCGGCGCGCCATGAGGACCATATAACACCCCTATTTCCCATTCACGCGTCAGCGCCGGTTGAATGCTAAGCGGGGCACGCAAGAGCGCGGCACCGTCCACCACCCCCGCCGCTGTACTTCGGTTCAGACGCAGGACGTCCCCCGTCCGCAGCGCACGTCCGGCGTGCCCGCCAAAAAGTCCAAGGGTGAACGTGGCCTTGCTGCCCAAATAATCCGGCACGTCGAAGCCATGGCGGACGGCAAGATAAGTCCGCAGACCGGGACCATCGACCGCGCCCAATCGCAACGTCTGTCCTTTCTTCACCCGGAATGCACCGTGATATTTCACGGGCTTGCCCTCGAGTGTCGCCGGCATGTGCGCGCCAGTCAGGGCGACGATCGACTCGCGATTGAAGCGCAATGAGGGACCCTGCACCGTGATTTCCAAGCCGGCCGCGGTGTCAGGATTTCCGACCAGCCGATTCGCGAGCCGGAAGGAACGACCATCCATTGGTCCCGACGGTGGCACGCCCACATCCCAATAGCCGAGGCGCCCGGGAAAATCCTGCACCGTGGTTTGCGTTCCTCCTTCGAGCACATCGACTGTGGACGCCGCATACGGCAGAGTGGCGAGATATTTGGTGGTCACTCCGCCGGTCTTGAAACCCGCCGACGCCACGATTTGGCGCAAATAATCGAGATTCGTTTCCAGACCATGAATCCGGGTGTCCGCGAGAGCCGCGTCGAGCCGCTGCAGGGCTTCGGCCCGGTCGCGGCCTTTCACGATGAGCTTCGCCAGCAACGGATCATAAAAAGCCGACACCTCCGTGCCGCGCTCGACCCAGGTTTCAATTCGCGCCGAGTGCACAAAATGAACATCCGTCAGGGTACCGGCCGCCGGTTGAAAATTTTTACCCGGATCCTCGGCGTAAACGCGCACCTGGACCGAGGCACCGTGCGGGGCGGGTTCCCAACCCGCAAGATCGAGTTCGCCGGCAGCCGCCTGCAGCATCCATTCCACCAGATCCACGCCGGTCACTTCTTCCGTCACTCCGTGCTCCACCTGCAGCCGGGTGTTGACTTCGAGAAAATAGAATTCCCCCGTGACGTTGTCGTACACAAACTCGACCGTGCCCGCATTCTGATAACCGGCCGCCGCGCCCAATCGCGCGGCGCAATCGAGCAGGCGTAGCCGCTGTTCCGCCGTCAGGCCCGGTGCGGGCGTCTCCTCGATCACTTTCTGGTTCCTGCGCTGCACGGAGCAATCGCGCTCGCCCACCGACACCACGCGCCCCTTCCCATCGCCGAAAATCTGGACTTCAATATGCCGCGCATGTTCGACAAATTTCTCCAGGAAAATCCCCCCTTCCTTGAAATTGTTCTTCGCCAGGCGACCGACCGCGGCGAACGCCGTCGATAATTCCTCGGGTTTCCGGATCAGCGACATCCCGATGCCGCCGCCTCCTGCCGTGCTTTTCAACATCACCGGATAGCCGATGCGGACCGCCTCGGATCGCGCGTGCTGCTCATCGCGAAGCAATTCCGATCCGGGCAGCAGCGGCACGCGGTGCTGTTGCGCGATCGCCCGCGCCGCGTGCTTGAGCCCGAACATCCGCATCTGGTCGCCGGTCGGCCCGATAAACACCACCCCGGCCGCCGCACAGGCATCGGAAAATCCCGGATTCTCGGAGAGAAATCCATAGCCCGGGTGAATGGCCTGCGCGCCGACCGATCTGGCGATCGCGATGATCTTGTCGCCATCGAGATAACTCTGCGCCGCCGGGCCGGGGCCGATGTGAACCGCCTCATCCGCCTGCTGCACATGCAGCGAATGTTTGTCGGCGTCGGAATAGACGGCGACCGACTTGATCCCCATTTTCCGCAGCGTGCGAATGACGCGACAGGCAATGGCACCACGGTTGGCGATAAGAACTTTGGTGAACATCAGAAGAGTGTCTCGCGAAGTATTCGAAGGATAAGAAGGTTAATATCTAAAAAATCAGTCTGCTTTTCTCGAGATCAAGTGCCCGTTCGTTCCATTTGCGATCCGGGTGATCCCATTTTTCAGATGGCTTTCATTAAAATTGATCAGAAAACCCAATCGGAGGGAAATGAGACGCAGATAATTCCACGTGGTTTTCTTAAACAAGTCCGTGACTTGTGAGACAGATTTCAATTCGACCAAGACCAAGGAATCCACGATTAGGTCTGCGCGAAAACCAACTTCATCCAATAGTTCGCCATCGTAGTAAACCGGAATTGGTTTTTGTCTTTCGACGAAATGTCCAAGCTTGCGAAGTTCTTTGGCCATCGCCGCCTCGTAAACCGACTCGAGGAGACCCGGTCCCAACTTGGTGTGCACTTTAAATGCCGCGTCCAACACTGCTTTCCCGACTATTTCTTGATTCATGGCATTCCCCATTAGCCCGGAATCTCCTGCCAAGCGACTTCGCTGCATAAAATTACCGCCTTGAATAAGGTGATATCCACCAAGATCACCTCTCCGCAACGACGACTGCGCAAATCTCCAATTTTGCCCTTCGTAACCTTTGTTTCCTTCGCGAGACATCTTCAAGAATTCCAAATCAATACCTCAATCGGTGTCGGGTTATAGGCGTTGCATGGATTGTTGAGCTGCGGACAATTTGAAAGCACGCAGACTACGTCGCGTTCGGCGCGGAGTTCCACGTAGTAGCCGGGAGCGGACACCCCGTCGGCAAAAGTGAGACGTCCGTCGGGGGTGACGGGCACGTTCATAAAGAAATTAATGTTACAGGTGATATCGCGCTTATCGAGATCCGGACGCCACGCATGCACTCCGCAAATGAAACTGTCGCGGCAGGCATGCATGTATTCCTTGTCGGGCGAGTATCGCATCGTATTGCTCTCACGCGAACACGCCCCGCCGAGCGTATCGTGACGTCCACAGGTGTCGGCGATGATCGTCAACAGCTCGTCACCCTGCGTGGAGATCAGTTTTGTACCTGTGCTGAGATAAAGCGCCGCCTGCCGCTGGATTGTGTCGGAGGCACTATAACGGTTGGCGGGATCGTGCGCATCATAGAAAAGCGTGTCGGCCGCCTGGTTTCCTTCGACGTCGACAATCCGCAGGACCTGTCCGCGCTTGATTTCGTGCGTCCACGGGTCGCCGGCCGGAATGATATGCCGGTAAATTGCTTTGGCGGGATCGAGTGTGCTGGTGGTCATTGTATGAAGGTAGGGCGCGTTACCCCTAACGCGCCGCGAATGTGATAGCGGCTCGCAGGACGGCGGATTAGGGATAATCCGCCCTACCCGCGCAGGGCATGATAGTTTTCCGTGTTGATGAAGGCGCGTTCATTTTCCGGACGGGAGCGGCGGCAGGCGTCGTCCGCCGCGACGGCCTGCGCAGGGAAGACTTCCAGCCTTACGTCGCGCGGGTGATAGTGGGGATCGGGATCGAGCGGATGCTGGCAGGTATTGAGCACCACCAGTGCGTTCATTTCCAAACGCAGCTCGATGAAATCCCCGGCCTTGGAGTGGCCGGAAACGAAAGTCAGTTTCCCCGCTTCATCCGAAACCACCTTGCTGAAAAAATTCAGGTTCGGCACCAGGTCGCGCGGTCCCAGCCCCCATTTGGTCAGTTCGATCAGAAAGCCATCCCGTGCATTCCGATGATAATCATTTCGCGCTGCCTGGTAGTTTCTCATCCCATATTTGGCGGTGACGAGCTTCGCATCCGACGCCCCGCAAACCGTGTCATGCCATCCGACCGTATCAGCGGTGATCGACGCAAGCACCCGCCCCATGTCGGAATGCAGGCAATAGGGATGCCGCAAATAAAAGATATGCTGACCCTTCAGCGTATCGGGCAGGTTGTAGCGCTCGCTCGGGATCTCGGCATTGTAAAGCAGCATACCCACATTGGCCCCCGCCTCCAGGGCGGTGAGCCGCAGCGATTTACCGCGGGAAATCACCCCCGACCAAAGTCCGGAATGGGTGAGCACCTTGGTGAAGATCGGCTGCGCCGGTGAATTGTTGATGACTACATCCATAACTGAGGTGTTACGTTTATTTAAAATCGTGTTACGTCAAGAGGAGAGCGATGCCAGGAAGGAAGAAAGGCAGGTTTGCTTTGAGCCGCTAGAGCAGCGGGGGCATGGCGGTCGCCGTGAGACTGAGCTTGGCGTGTTTCACGCCCTTGCAGGCGGCGAGCGTGTCGGCCAGCCGGCGCAGGTCGCGCGCAGGGCCCTGCACCAATAAGACCTCGAGGTAATGATGATTCTCCAGGTGGACGTGGGTCGATGCGACCACCATCAGGTAGTTCTCGTGCTGGATGTCGGAAAGCTTCCGCTGCAGGTTCCGTTTCCGGTAGTCGTACACGAGGCTGATCGTGCCGGCCATGCTCTTCGTCCCCTCCTCCCGCGCATGTTCGGTCAACTGCTCGCGCGCCATTTCCGCAATCGCGTGCGAACGATTGGGCAGTTTTCGCTGCACGACCATCGCATCGAGTTCGTCCAACAGATCGGACGGCAGGGAAACGCTGAAACGGGCAAGGCGGGGTTGGCGGCGGGGCATGGGTGCGAGCTTCACCTTGAGTGAAGGGGCGGGCCCGGCCAACGGTAAAAGATCGAGGCTCATGACTATTCGACGTCATCTCCCGCCTGAGTCAGCCGGATGATGGGCAGCCTTTCGGCCGGAGCGTGGGTCTGACGCGGATGAATCAGTTCGTCCACGCGCCGGCGCGTGGCGAGGAACTCCGGTGACGTTAGCTGCGCCGGATTGCGCGGGCGCGGCACCGGTACCTCGATGATCTCCTGAACCTCACCGGGGTTGGCCTTGAGCACCACAATCCGGTCGGCGAGAAAGATCGCCTCATCCAGATCGTGCGTAATAAAAAGAATGGTCACTTCGACGTTGCGCCAGATTTCCAGAAGATGCGACTGCATCTGAGCCCGCGTCTGCGCATCCAGCGCCCCGAACGGCTCGTCCATGAGCAACACGCGCGGATTGGGGGCGAGTGCCCGGGCGATCGCGACCCGCTGCTTCATGCCTCCGGAAAGTTGCGAGGGATAGGCATCCTTGAAGCGGCCCAGTCCTACCAAATCAATCCACTGCAAGGCTTCGCGCTCCGCCTCGGGCCGGTCCATGCCCTCCATTTCCAATCCGAACATCACATTCCGGCGCACCGTGAGCCACGGGAAAAGCGTGTAGCCTTGAAACACCATTCCCCGCTCCGGACAGGGCCCGCTGGTTTCCTTGCCGTCGACCAGCATGCGCCCCGACGTCGGTTCATCAAGACCGGCGATGATGCGAATCAAAGTCGACTTTCCACAGCCGGACGGTCCGATCACGCAGACAAATTCACGACGGTGGATTTTCAACGAAATGTCCCGCAACGCGGTCACGGTGCCGCCATTACTGGCAAATTGCCGTCCCAATTGATCCACCTCGAGTACCACGGGACGCTCCTTGATTTTCCGGAAACGGTCAGCCACCGCCGGTGATTGCGTTCGGTAGTCAGGCAGGGAGGCGTTGGACACGACACTCATGATTGGACAGGCGGCGTAGCCGGTTTCTCCACGACCGGAAGTGTCGCATGGCCCGCAAACAGCCGGGCAAACAGCGCGCGCCACCGGCTCGGTGCGGGATTTTTCCACACAAAGATTTTCCGCCCGACATAGGCCAGCACCTGGTCAGTCGCGAGCCCGATGACTCCGATGATAATGATGGCGGCATACACGTTGTCGAAATTGCGATACTTTGCCTGCTGGTTGATGAAGTAGGTAATGCCGCTGCTGACGCCGACCACCTCGGCGACAATCAAGTACGTCCACGCCCAGCCCAGCAGGATCCGCTGGTCGTTGTAGAGATCGACGATGCAGCTTGGCACGATCACCCGAAGCAACAGCTGCGGTGATCTCGCTCCGAGGGTCTGGGCCGCCTCGACCAGCGCCGGATCATGCCGCCGCACCGTATTGGCAATCACGAGCACCTGCTGGAAAAACGTGCCGACAATGATGATGGCCACCTTGGGCGCCTGATAAATCCCCAGCACTGCCACCGCCAGGGCCCCGAAAGCCGGCGCGGGCATGTACCGGATGAAATCAATCACCGGCTCGTTCACGCGGGCGATTGGAGCATAGGCTCCGCACAAGATTCCGAGCGGCACACCCACGAGGGACGATAACACAAATCCCCAGAAGATGGTTTTGACGCTGAGCAGCAAGCTTTCGTGCAGCCACAAATCCCCGCGCAACGCCGGCTTGGTGGTGAACGCCGTATAAAAGGCCTTGGCTACCTCGTGAGGAGCCGGAAGAAAAACCGGATTGGCCGGCACACCCTCCGCGACCCGGCCACCCACGGCCAAGACCTTCGCGTTTTCCTCGGCGAACGCCGCCCGTTCCACCAGCAATCCGGGCTTGAACCAGCTCACATCCCCCGCCTCGCCCACCCTCACCAAGGGATGCCAGAGAAACGGCACGTAACTCACCAGCGCCCAGACCGCCAGCGGGAGAAGGAACGAAAGCAGGGTGAAAACCATGCGCACCCGCGGGGGCAGTTCCTTGCCGATGGCAAACCAGCGGGGGCGCGACATGGTCGTTTAACCTGCTCGGGTGATTCGGCTTATTTTTTCGCGGTGGCGATGGCTTCCGCCGTCAGTTTGGCATCAACATACGACGACACGTCCTGCGCTTCCTTGTAGACCGAATTCTTCACATTGAAATCATTCGCCACCGATGAGGATCCGACCAGCGAGCCAAACCCCTTGTCGGTGCTGGAAATAATTTTCGCACCATCAAACAGGGACAGGAAATGCGTGCCGCCGATAAAAGCCGCATAATCCGCCGGGGTGGAACCCGTGCGCGCCGCCATAATTTTCAGTGCATCGACCTTCGTCGCGGGGTCATTGATGTACGCCAGCGTTTTGTTCCAGACCGAAACCAGCTTCACCCAGGCCGCACGATTCTGCGCCAGACTCTGCGGCGAAACCGTAATGGTGTCGTAGATCAAGCCCGGTTCATCGGCACTGGTGTAAATCGCCTTGGATCCCGCCAGCGCAGCGAGGGCCTGCCCTGCATTGGGCTGCCAGGCCGCAATCGCATCGACCTGCCCGGACGCCAGCACTTGGGGTGTCTGATTGGTGGGCGTGTTGACAATTTCCACATCCGATTCAGCGAGGCCGGCTTTCTTCAGCGCGTTGAGCAACATCAAGTGTTCCACCAGACCAACCTCCAGGCCGATTTTCTTACCTTTCAGGTCCTTGATCGATTTGATGCCGGGCTTGGCCACGATCTGGTCGTTTCCATTGCTGTAGTCGGTCAGCATGATGATGACGTTCTTGGCCCCGTTGGCGCCGGTCACGAGCGCATCGCCATTAGTCACCATTACGGCGTCGACCTTGCCGGCGGTGAAGGCCTCCATGGAGGGTCCATACTCAAACCAGAGAAATTCCGCGTCGACGCCCGCCTCCTTCAACCAGCCTTTCTGGATGGCGACCTCCCAGGCCACCCAGCCCGGCCAGTCGCTGTACGCGATCTTGATCGGAGCAGCGGAAAGGGCGGAGGAGAGGGCGCTAAGCCCGAGCAGCAGAAGACAGGTGAAGCGGCGGGAAACGTGCATGGCGATTCGTGTTACGATTATTATGGAGTGTGTTACGCCCCACAGAAAGCACGTCGCATGCCGGACAAGCGACTTTCCTTGTTAAACTACAGTCACCCGAAACCCGTCCAAATCAACGACCCGACGGCTCCGGCGGCAACGGAGTGACCTGAGAAAACTTCGCACAGCCTGCGAGAAACAACGCAGCGGCCAGATAGCTTGCAGCAATCTGGGGGGATTGTTGAATCCCGATCCGTTCGCCGTGCATGAACCCGAGGAAGGTAAGCACCGATCCGACCGCGGCAAATGCGGCTGCCCGCCACCACTGGCGTTCAATGATAAAAACCGCCATGGAAGCCAGAACCAACCCGGTGAGCACGGCACCGCCGCCGAGAATCTCGAGTCCCCGGAACAACACGCCCTCCCCGGCCATCTTCACTTGCAGGGCCTCGTTAAATGAAGTCACTCCCGCGGCGCTGAGCGCACCCTTCACTTGGGAAAGCGCCCACGCGGCGACGTTGGGCACGAAAGCGAGAATGATCGCGGGCGCATGCCGGCGGGGTGTTTCCTGGAACGCCTGCGATCCAATCAACATCCCTACAAACAGCAAAATCGGCAGAATCGCGACGACCGGAACCAAAGCAAGAATCACCGGAACGATGCCAAACCAGCACAACAGCAGGATCGTCACACCCGTGGCCAAGGAATATCCCATCCGTCCACCCATGGCCTTCCATCCCGGATGCCCGATATAGACCGCGAGAATAAACGGACTTCCTGCCACGCAGCCCAAAAGGCTGATCAACCCATCCGCCGCGAGCACCCGCGCCGTGGAAAAGTCATCGCCAGCGGTCGCTGCGCTTTCGACGTTATCGATGGCTTCCACCAAATCATAGAGCCCAAATGGAATCGCGGTGACCAACAACACGCCAAGAAACTCAAACCCGGAAAAAACACCACCCCACACTGGAACCGGCAGCCGAAACCCGAAACTACCGATCGATTCGCTTAATCCCTTCAACGAAAGTCCGCCAAAGTTGAGATCAAACAGCGTCGAACCCCAGGCAATCAGGGTCCCTGCCACAATTGCGACCAATCCCGCCGGCATCCCGCGAAAATAGTTTACTCCCCCGAGCCAGCTCACGAGGAGAATTACAAAACAAATGAGACCCGGCAGCGGTGAAAGATACATCTGCAACGCCGGTCGCATCGAAATGAGGGTCACCGACACCCCCGCCAGCGTGCCAAGCAGGGCCGCGCGCGGCGTCACCTTTCTCACCCACTGCCCGAAAAATCCACCGACCATGAGCACCACACTCTGAATCAACACCCAGGTCAGTCCGGCCTCCCACGCCTTGATCGGATCACCGGTCTTCAGTTTGATCGGCAGCATCACCACAAAAACGACGATGAACATGTGCCCCACACTGGGCCCCGAAGGCAGCGCACAAACGTCGTTTCTCCCCGTTCTCTTCGCTAGGTCGTACGCTAGCCAGGCGTAATAACCGGTCGACAAACCCAATGTGAGACCGACCGCCGGCAGGATCCGGCCGAAGACAAGTTCGTCCGGCATCTCCAGCACGAAGCGCAGCAGTCCCGTCAGCGTCAGCACATTGACGAGAATGTTTGTTCCAAATCCAAACAGGGCATTCCAGTCTCCGGGCACCCAAATGCGTGGTTTGGCGGTAAGCGTCATGCGGGATTCACGGCGGGATTTGATCCCAACCCGAAACTAACCGAACCGCGCCTTTTGTGAAGTCCGTCTTCACTAAGGGCAAAGAATCCTCGGCTCGTGTCACTTCAACGCGTCCACCAACGACCGCGGCACGCGCAAAGCCGTTCCATGCCGGATGCCTTTCGGCAATACGAGCCGGTCGCTCGCGTCCTCCCAGTCGGTCAAATTCTTCGAGCGAACCACACCGTATTTCTTGTCGCGATACTTGTCGAAGTACACGTACCACCAGTCGCCAATTTTAACCGCGGTCGGTCCTTCCACCCAGATTCCTTCGGGTGGCAGTGGTTTGCCCGGCTGGCTCCAGGGCCCATCGGGGCTGGCGGCGCGCACGAGGAATATGTTCTTCGCCGGCGTCGGAATCTCCGTTTCGTTTTTCACGAACATCGCCCACGCATCGCCGTCTTTGATCATCGTCTCGTCGATGATATTGATTCCGGGTTCATAGTGCACCCGCGTCGGCGTAAACGATTCGAAATCGGTGGTCGTGGTTGAGTACAGGCGGTGATTGCGCGGTGGCTTGTCCCGGTCTTTCCGCTCGGTCTCGTCGGGAACGGGGAATTTTCCCGGCACGGTGGAAGACCAATAGACCAGGTAATGTTTTTTAGCGTCATCGTAGATTACCTCCGGCGCCCAGCAGTTGGCCGTCGTGGGCTCGTGAGCCATCACCGGCAGCGCTTTTTGTTCCGACCAGTGAATCAGATCCTTCGAACTGGCATAGCCGATCGTCACTCCCGTCCAGGAAGTCGTCCACACCATGCGAAAAACCCCATCCGGTCCGAGCAGCAGACACGGATCACGCACCAGCTTGTTTTCACCCACCACGGGAGTCAGGAAGGAAGCGCCATTGCGCAGCGCCGTCCAATGCAGGCCATCCTCGCTGGTCGCGAGATGCAGCCCATCTTCACCGTTTCCAACAAAGTAGCTGAAGAGATAAACGTCTCCAGTGGCGGTCAACCGCGTGACGGCCAGAGCCAGACCAAGCATGACGCTGCTCAAGATTCTTCGTGGTATCATCTCCGTTAAACTGTCCCGCTGCGGCCGAAGGCTCAAGCCGTGACTCACTTCTCGTGGCATGACAGTAAACCACGCAGATTCGTCTCCCCGTTTGGGGAAAATCCGTCCAAGCTTTGGCCATGTGCACTCCCCGTCTGTTTTCGGTCTTGTTCCCGTTTGTCGCTTTCGGCCTCGCCAATCTTTCTGCCGCCGATCTTTTCAACGGCACGGACTTCACCGGTTGGGAATTTGTCGCCACGCCAAAAACCAATCTGCCGGACGTGTGCAAAATTCTTCCCGGCGGCGTGATTGCCGCTGCGGGCGCACCCGTTGGTTTTCTCAGCACCCTGGCCAGCTACGAAAACTATCGCCTTCATGCGGAATGGCGCTGGAGCGGCAAACCGGGAAATGGCGGCGTCCTCGTTCACATCGCATCCGGCCCCAAGGACCGGGCCTGGCCATTAAGCCAACAGATTCAAACGAAGAACAAAAACGTCGGTGATCTCCTGCCCATGGCCGGAGCCACCTTCGTGGAATCGCTCACCAGCGCGCCCGGGGCCGCGACACCCATCAAAGCCCACGTCGCCGCCGACAGTGAAAAGCCTGCCGGCGAATGGAACAGTTGCGACGTTGTCTGCAACGGTGACACCATCGAGGTCACGATCAACGGCATCGTGCAAAACAAAATCACCCACTCCGAACCGCACGCGGGGAAAGTCGGATTTCAATTCGAGGGTACTCCCTTCGAATTGCGCAACGTCACGCTCACACCCCTCACAGAATAATTGCCCGATCGATGGACAACGCCGCCTTCTACGAACAATTGGTCGCCCTCAAGAACGAGGGCACTGCGTTCGTGTTGGTCGTGCTGGTGGAATCCCTGGGCAGCACGCCGCAGGATACAGGAGCCAAAATGCTCGTCACTGCCGGTGGTTTGTATCGCGGCACGGTGGGCGGCGGAAAAATCGAGGCCAAGGTCCTCGACGTGGCGGTGGAGATGATTCGCACGGGCGCAACAAGTCCCGCGTATTTCAACTGGACGCTCAAAGGCGACGTGGGAATGACCTGTGGCGGATCGGTGAAATTATACTTCGAGCCTCACCCCGGCGGTGGTCCCGGCGCCGAATGGCCGATTTGGATTTTTGGCGCCGGTCATGTGGTCCAGGCGCTGGTGCCCGTGCTTGCTCCGCTCGACTGCCAGCTCACCGTCTGTGATCCCCGCGCCGACTGGCTCGATCGACTGCCACGAGCGCGCAATCTCCGTTATATCCACTCCGACCAGCCGGCGGAACTCGTCCCGCAAATTCCCGATCATGCTTTTTTGCTCTGCCTCACCAAGGGGCACGCCACCGACCGGCCGGTATTGCGCCGCGCCCTCACCGAAAAAAAACTTCCTTTCATCGGAGTCATCGGCAGCGACGCGAAGGCGGAAATCCTGCGTCGCGAACTCGTTGCCGAGGGCGTGCCGGCGGAACTCACGCGGACCTTTCACTGTCCTGTGGGTCTTTCCTTTGGGACGAATCAAACTCACGAAATCGCGCTGAGCATCGCGGCGCAGCTTCTCGCCGAACGCGACCGGATCCGGAATTTGCCCGCGAATAGACGCGAATAATATTTTAGGAATAGGAGGGTGCCCACGAAAAACACGAAAGGGCACGAAAGGTTTTCCGATCTAAGAACGACAGGCCGGAGGTCTGTAACTGCACTTCAATCAAGTGCGGTTTCTGGTTTGAATGGCCGCGAAAATTGCTTCGCCGGTTGCTGGGGATGCCAGACGGATCTCCCCCTTTCTCACCGAACGCTGCAACGGCATCGCGGATCGCCTCCCGCACGGAGAACGCCAGCATCAGGGGTGGTTCGCCCACGGCTTTGCTGCCGTGGATCGTGTTGGCCTGCGTTGCCCGCGGGAAGAGTGTGACGTTGAATTCAGCCGGCGCATCGCTGAACGCGGGGATTTGATACGTGCTCGCGCTGTGCGTGAGCAAGCGACCGGACTTGTCCCAGCGCAATTCCTCGCGCGTCAGCCAACCCATGCCTTGCACAAAACCGCCCTCGATCTGCCCGCGATCCACGCCGGGATTCAGGGAGTCGCCCACATCGTGCACGATGTCCACGCGCCGCACCCGATGCATGCCGTTGAATCCGTCGACTTCCACCTCGGCCACGGCCGCCCCGCAGGCAAAATAATGAAACGGACGTCCCGTCGCCGTGCTCCAGTCCCACTTCACATTGGGCGTCTTGTAGTAGCCGGCCGCCGCCAGACTCACCCGGGCGACGTAGGCGTGGCTGCACACCTTGGCGAAAGGCATTTTGTTTTTGTCGTTGCCGCGCTCCATCGCGCAACCGTGCGCAAATTCCACCCGGTCCACCGGCACGTTCAACAGCGGCGCGGCCACGGCAGCCAGACGTTCGCGCAAAATCACGCACGCCGCCGCCACGGCCGCACCGTTCAAATCCGCTCCGCTCGACGCCGCGGTGGCCGAGGTGTTCGGCACCTTGTCCGTGCTCGTGGTCATCAGGTGGATATTTTCCGCGGGCAATCCGAGTTCGCGCATCGCCACGCCGAGAATTTTCGTGTGCAACCCCTGCCCCATTTCCGTGCCGCCGTGATTCACCTGCACACTGCCATCGGAATAAATCACGACGTACGCCCCGGCCTGGTTGTAGTGGGAAAGTGTGAATGAAATCCCGAACTTCACCGGCGTCACCGCCAGTCCGCGTTTCACGTGCGGATGCGCCGTATTCCAGGTTTCAATCTCCCACCGGCGGGCGGCAAAATCCGCCCGGGCCATCACTTGGCGCCAGATTTCCTGAATGCGATTATCGCCGATGTCCTCCTGATAATGCGTGCGATTGGTTTCGCCGGTGCCGTGATAGAGATTCCGTTCGCGCACCACCTCCGGGGCGAGGCCGAGGCGCCGTGCGACGCGATCCATGATCTCCTCGATGACGATCATGCCCTGCGGGCCGCCGAAGCCGCGAAAGGCGGTATGCGACGTGACATTCGTCTTTGCCACCCGTCCGCTGAAATCCACCGCCGGGATATAATACGCATTGTCGAGGTGGAACAACGCGCGGTCGCAGATCGCCGTCGATAAATCCAGCGACCAGCCGCCGTCGGAAACCAGTGCCACCTTCGCCGCCAGCAGGCGGCCGTCGCGATCGTGGCCCACGGAAAATCTCGCATGAAACGGATGCCGCTTGCCGGTGAGTTTCATGTCGAGATCGCGATCCAGCTGGATGCGAACCGGCCGGCCCGTCTTGACCGCAGCGAGGGCGACCAGCGCGGCGAAGGCATTACCCTGTGTTTCCTTCCCACCGAAACCGCCGCCCATGCGGGGTGATTGGACCACGACTTTGTTCCGGGACAAATGAAGCACCTCGCTCACGATCGCCTGAATCTCGGAAGGATGCTGGGTGGAGGAATGAATCGTCACGGCGCCCTCTTCGCCGGCTTCAGCCCACGCGGCATGCGTCTCGAGGTAAAAGTGTTCCTGGCCGCCAAACTCAAACTCACCCTCAAAGGTCAGCGGAGCGATCCCCAACGCCGACGTGGCGTCTCCCCGTTTGAGGACATGCGGATCGGTGTGGTAGCTATCCTGCGCCATCGCCATCGGCAGACCAATCACTGACGGCAGCGGTTCATACTCCACTTCGACCAGCGCCGCCGCCGCCCGACAGGCGGCCGGCGATTCACCGACCAACATTGCCACCATCTGGCCGTGAAACAAAACTTCGTCGACCGCGAGCAAGGGTTCGTCATGACGCACCGGTCCGGTGTTGTTTTCACCCGGAATATCCTCCGCCAGCAGGACCGCGGCGATTCCCGGTGCCTGTCGCGCTCTGGTCGCATCGCGCCGAAGAATCCTCGCCCGCGCATGCGGTGAACATACCGGCCACATGTCCAGCATGGGCCGGCGCTGGGCCGTGTCATCCACGTACAAGGCGCGGCCGGTCACATGACCCACCGCGCTTTCGTGACTCAATGAACGGGAGTGGTCGTCAATCGGCCATCTGGCATCCGCGGCAAACTCCAAACTGCCATCCTGGGCCTGGCTCTGTTCGCCCGCGACGAATTTTTCCCAGAGACTCACGACCAGATTGCGCCGGTATTCCGCTCCGCCCCGCGCATCGTCGATCGGTTTGAATTCATCGCGCAGGATTCCGGCGATCGTCGGTGCGACTTCGCTCCATTTCCCGCCCTCCAACGCGGTTTCCGCGCGACGCGCGCGACCCGGCATGGCGGCGACGCCGCCGTAGGCCAGACGCGCCTTGCGCACAATTCCGTTTGCATCCGTATCAATACAAAACGCCCCCGCCACGATGCTGATGTCGAGTTCGCGTCGTTTCGAAACCTTCAGGAAATCCGTTTTCCGTTCGAGGCCGGCCGTCGACACATCAAAACGCGGAATCAGAATTTCCTGCATCACCTCGTCCGGACGCATCACGGTTTGCCGGTAGGCGGTGAAAAAATCCGCGAGCAAAACCGTGCGTTCGCTAGCGGGGGAAACCAGCACTACGCTCGCATCCAGCGTCAGCAGCACCGGCGCGCTGTCGCCGATCGGCGAGGCCGTCACCAGATTTCCACCGAGCGTCGCCCGGTTGCGAATCTGCCGCGCGGCGAACACCCGCAGCATTTTGGCGATCGAAGGAAATTCACCGTCCAACGCTTCCTCAATGCACGTCAGGATCGCCGCCGCGCCAATCCGCCAGAGTGTTTCCGTTTTCCCGATCCGGGTCAGTTCCGGCACCGCTTCGGTGGAGATGAGCAATGGGAACGGCTTGAATTTCTTGTTCAGCTCCACGCCGATTTCCGTCGCCCCCGCCACCAGGCGCGCGGTCGGATGAAGCTGCTTCAGGGCGAAAAGCGCGGAAAGCGACGTGGGACGGAAGAAACGATCGTTGCCTGCGGCATATGCCAGCGCCGTGGCCGGAGTAACCGGGGCTTTCAACCGGTCGGCAAAAGAGTCCGGGCCGGTCGATTCATCGCGGTGCTTCGCCACCGCCGTCGCCGCATCGCGAATTGCCCGGTAGCCGGTGCAACGACACAAATTCCCGCACAGCTGGTCGCTGATTTGCGCGGGCCTTCCGCAGTCTTTTCGATAATAACCCTCGAACATCGAGACGACAAAGCCCGGCGTGCAATACCCGCATTGCGAGCCGTAGTGCTCGACCATGGCCGCCTGCACGGGATGCAATTTCGTCGGATCGTATTTCAGGGAGCCATTGCGGGGCGCAAGTCCTTCGACGGTTACGATCTCCCGCCCGGCAAACATCGGCAGCAGCGCGATGCAGCTGTTGATCGCACGATAAGTGGTTTTTCCCGCGGCATCCCGATCGACCAGCGCAACGGTGCAGGCACCGCAATCGCCCTCGGCGCAGCCCTGTTTGCTGCCTGTGCGCCCGCTCGCCCTCAGCCAGTCGAGCAAGGTGGTGGTAGGCGACACGCCTTCGACGCGCACTGCCTGGCCATTGATCACGACCTCGAAAGCCGTCTGCGCCTCGGTCGCGTCGACACGGGTGGAGCTCATGGTTTGGTTAAAACAGCAGGAAGAGGACGGGGCAAATCAAAGCCGCCGCGAGGGTCGTCAGGGACAAGCCCACCGAGGCAAACGTACCCTGTTCCTCGCCCAATTCAAATGCCCGCGCCGTGCCCACCGCGTGCGATCCGCAACCGAGGGCCAGCCCCACCGCGCGCGGATCGCTGACGCGGGCTCGCTGTAGCACCCACGGTCCAATGGCGGATCCCAATACGGCGGCAAACATCGCGCCCACCCCGGCCACCACCGGCAACGCCTGCGCGTCGCGGGCAATCGCCATCGCCACGGCAGCCGTGACCGCCTTGACGCTCAGGGAGACGATGATCGTCCGGCTCGCGCCGAACAGCGCCATCAACCCCGACGTGCTCGCGATGCTAAAGGCCATCGCGGAGAGAACGATCGCGAGCAACCCGCCGATCCGGGAAAAAATAACCGCGCGCAACCGGTAGACCGGCACCGCCATCGCCACCACTCCCGGCCCGAGAATCCAGCCCAGCCACTGCGTCCCCTGCGCGTAGTCGGCATAGTGCCGGCCGGTCAATTCCACGATCGCAATCAAAACCAGCGTCGAAACCAGCACCGGATGAAGCAGCGGAAATTTCGTGCGCGAAAACAACCACTTCGCGCCCACAAACACCGCGATGGTGACCGGGGCCCAGAGCAATGGAATCATCGGTTTCATTTGTCCGCCTTCGCCCTAAGCAGCCGTTGCGCCAGCCAGCCGGCAAAAATCCACAACAGCACCAGCGTAAACGTCAGAGTGCTGGCAATGACCACTCCCCACTCGCGCCACAACGCGCGCTCATTCCCTGCCATCACGTAAAGCGTCACGAAACAGGTGGGCAGAATGAAAATGAGCAACCGGCTGGCTTCCTCGACCCATTCCATTTTCACGAGGCGCGAACCGAGCAAACCCAGCAACAGAAACAAACCGAGCACACTGCCGGGCATGATCAGGCCGAATCGTTGTTTTGCCCAATCGCCGGCGAGAAAACATCCCGTCACGATCGCCAGCCCGAGGGCGGTTCGTGCCACGCGCGAGCCGCCGGCTCCGCGCTCAGAGCGGGGCACGGTTGACATCCTTGTAATAGAGATAACTGGCCGGTTTTTTTCCCATGGCCACAAACCACTGGGCACAATACGGCGCCATCCAGATCACATCGCCGGACTGCACGGGATACCAGGAATCCTCGAGCCGGTAAACACCCTGGCCATCGAGCATCACCAAGCCGTGCTCCATGATATGGACTTCGACGAACGGCAGGTGACCGCCGGGTTGATATGCAAACACATTCACCGCCATGTCGAAGGCGGGTTCGTCGGGCAGCAACACCTGAAGATTCGCCGCCGGATCGCCAAGGAATGGCACTCCCTTCACTGCGGCCGCATCACCAAAGATGGCCGCCGGAGTCGACCCGCCCAGGAGGGAAACATATTTTTTCTGGAAGAGCATCACCTGCGTGCCGACCTTCGGCGCCGTGATCGCGCACGATTCGCCCGGCGGCGAGTAAAAATAACTTCCGGCCGCGCATTTTTGTTTTTTCCCCGCGAGCGAAAGCGTGGCTCCGCCGTTGGTGAAATAACCGAACGTTTGCACCTCGCCTGCCGGGAACTCCGCGCGACCGTCCTTCTGGAAAGTGACCAGCGTCTGGGCGAACTTCGCGCCCATCGCCGGATTGATCAGGACGATGGCAGTCGCTCCCGTGATTCCGGGAATCGAGCTGTTCACAAGATTGGCCGGCGTGATCAGCGCATGGCGGGAGCCGACGTGCGCGCGGGTGGATCCAAAGAGTTCAGTCATGGGATTCAAGGTGATGGCGGCACGAACTTACCCGCGGGAATGCCGGATGCAATCCGTCCTTCACGATAAACCGTCCGGCCGCGCATCACCGTGCGCTTTACCCGCACCCGGCAATGCCGCCCATGATACGGGCCTTGTGGATGATGGTACAACAGCGCCGTATTCGAAAGTTCGTGCGGGTCGTTCAGGTCGAGCAGCGAGAAATCCGCGTCGAAGCCTTCCGCCAGCCGGCCTTTCCGGGGCAGCCGGAAGCGCCGGGCCACATTGTCGGCCAGAAAACCCGACAGGGCCGCGAGCGCGTGCGCACCCGGGAAAGCTCCGCTCAACGCCTCTGAAATCAGGAGGGGAAAGCCATGCTGGCAGCCGGAAATTCCACCCCAGATGGCAAAAAAATCCTTTGCGGTTTTCATCGACGGCGGCGCCGGCGAGTGATCGGAGCCAATCGTGTCGATATCGCGGCCGACCAGTTCGCCCCACAATCCCAGGCGCTGGCTTTCCGGACGCAACGGCGGGGTGCATTTCGCCACGGCGCCCTGCCGGACGACGTCCTCCTCATTGAGCAGCAAATAATGCGGACAGGTTTCCGCCGTGACATTCACCCCGTGCTTCTTCGCCTGGGCGATCAGTGAAATCCCTTCGGTACTGCTCACGTGCACGATGTGCAGTGCACAGCCCGTTTCGCCGGCAATCTCCGTCGCGGTCCGGATAGCCGCCAGTTCCACCTCGACCGGCCGAGTCGTCAGCCAGGAACGGGAATCGGTCGCGCCAGTTCCCCGCACTGACGCCGTGAGCTTTTGGGCCATCGCATCATCCTCGGCGTGGACCGCCACGAGCAGGCCGAGCGCCGCGGCGCGTTTCATGCCCACCCGCAGCGTCGCCGCGTCCGTCACGCCCGGAAATTCGTCGATTCCACTCCCGCACATGAACGCCTTCAACCCGATCGCGCCCGCTTCGGCGAGGCCATCCAACTCGTCGAGATTATCGGGCACCAATCCGCCCCAGAGTGAGAAATCGACCATCGATTTCTGCTCCGCGAGACGACGTTTTTCGGCGAAATGGACCGCATCGGTCACCGGTGGATTCGAATTCAACGGCATGTCGCAAAACCAGGTGCCGCCGCCCGCCGCCAGCGCCGACGAACCGGTCGACAGCCCTTCCCAGTTGGTGCGTCCCGGCTCGTTGAAGTGAACGTGGGCATCGAGAATACCGGGGAAAAGATGCAATCCGGTCGCGTCGATTTCCTCGCCGGTCGCGTCGCTGATATTTTCCGCAATCGCGACGATGTGGTCGCCCAAAATCCCCACGTCGGCAACCCGGACCGCTTCCGGCGTCACCACCGAACCATTGCGAATGATCAAATCCAGTCGGCTGCTCATTAAAAAAAACTAACGGTGGTTTTCGAAAATCGCCATGGTGAAAATATTTCGGGCCAGTTTCATGCGGTAGGGCGGACTATCCTTAGTCCGCCGTTTCCAAAGCAGGCTTCATTCCATTGGCGAACGCGAATGGACAGCGCGCCCGGAGGTCGCGCTCCACCTTTATTTTTTTTGCTCCGCCATGCGCTTTAGGAAATCCACCATCACCTGTAGCGCGACTCCGAGATCTTTTGGTGACGCGTATTCCGCCGGATGATGGCTGAGGCCGTCGCGGCACCGGACAAACAGCATCGCAATCGGAGTCAGCGCCGCCATCACCACACCGTCGTGTCCGGCTCCGCTGATGAGCGAAAGGTTTTTTCCCTGCACGGCTCGGACGCTGCGCGCCAGTTGGCGCGTCAATTGCGGCGAACACGGTGTCGC
>JBEHXD010000005.1:0-37681 GCA_048498875.1 Verrucomicrobiota bacterium | reverse complement strand
GGTGATTTGAAATCAATCCCTGGGTCTGCGCGAACCACCAGTTGCTCATTTGGGTGAGCACGATGCCTTTTCCGGGAATTCCGTCGGGCAAAATGACATCGAAGGCGGACAGCCGGTCGGTCGCCACGAGCAATAGCGCATCGCCGAGATCGAATATCTCGCGGACTTTTCCGGACGCGAGCAACGGGTAGGGCAGGCCTTCGATGCGGGTAACAGCGGTGATGGGGAGGGCGGCGGCGATATCGGCTGAATTCATGCGAATATCTGGAAAAAGTAACGGCCTCGCCTGCGCAATGTAAAGCAGCGGAAGCTCGGGATCGCCTGTGAGCCGGTGCTGCGCCGGCATCGCACTCTGACAGAGATAGCGCTCCGCAAGCGACGGCCTACCCCGACAGAAGTGCCGACGGGCGCCGCCAGGTATCTTTCAACGGCCCCCTAATCCGGCAAACTGCTATGGTTTTTTCGGGTGTCTGGCATTCTGCGGCGTTGAGGGAAACTCAGACTCACCGCTAAGATTTTCTAAGTATTGAGGATGAGTGGTTTTCGTCTTTCGCGGAGTCACGGCACGCCGCTGGCTAAAATAGCGGGGAATGTCTTCCTCCGTCACTCTCTCCTCGTCCCGCCGATCTGCTACTCGGGCCCGGCGTGCTCAATTTTCATCGAAATCCAAAAATGCCCGGGGCTGGCGAGGATGGCTGCACACCAATTGGCGGAGTGTTGCGGCGATTGTGGTGCTGGCGGTTGGTTTAAGCATTTTTTGGGGCCGAATCGACATCGATCAAGTGCATCGGAATGCCGAACACGTGCCCGCGCTGCTGGCTTTTGCGCTGATGGTGTTGCTGCCGTTGATTGGGTGCCCGGCGACCTTGGTGAATCTCGGTGCGGGCATTCGTTTTGGGGTCGCGGGAGGATTGCCCTTGGTCGCCCTTGCGATCGTAAGCCACCAGTTGATTGCTTTCCAACTCGTGCGGTGGAAACCCGCGATGTTTGGGCATCTCGTGGATCCCATCCGGAAGCGTCTGCCCAAGGGATCCCACGGTTCGGTGGCGGTGTTTTCCGCGCTGCTTCCGGGAGTTCCTTATTGGATGCAGGTCTACTCGATGCCATTGATCGGCCTGCGCTTGAAAACGGTGCTCATGTGCTGTGTTCCCTTGCACACGATCCGTTCGCTGATCGCGCTGATCGGTGGTGATATCAGCGATCATCCCTCGACCGGGTGGTTGATCGGATTGGGAATCTACGCGGTGATCTTGATGTCAGTGTGTGCTTATGCGGGACACCGTATCCGCCGGAAGGTGGTGAAATCCCGTTCGCGTCGCCGGTCGGTTTCCCGCTCCGCGCACCGCCAGGCCGATGAGCTCGATCCGGGACTGTATGCGGTGGGTGCGGGCGGTGGCAAATAGGCCGGGTTTCCTTTAGCAGCCGTGTTTTTCCGCGCTGGTTATTGAGATGATTTATATTTGATGGGGTTTCAGGCTGCATTTGCCTGGGGATTCGTTCTTAGTGCGGGCCGTTAGTTGCCCGTAAACACCAAGTTTCGATACCCCCTTATGAGCGATAAATCCGCGGAAAAAAAACTCAGTGCCGTCGAAAAGGTTTCCTATGGTTTTGGCGATTTTGCGTCGTGCCTTTATTGGAAAACCATCTCGGATTTTCTGGCGATTTTCTACACGGACACGTTCGGCCTGAGCGCCGCCGCGGCGGGTAAGATGCTCGGCGTCAGCCGGTCGTTCGACGCGGTGTTTGACGTGATCATCGGCATGCTGGCCGATCGAACCAACAGTCGTTGGGGCAAGTTCAGACCCTATCTCCTTTACACCTGCATCCCGATGGCGGTGCTGGGCTTGATGACGTTCTGGGTGCCGGAATTCGGTGCCAAGGGAAAGCTGATCTGGGCTTACGTGACGTTCAATGCGATGATGATCATCTATACGACGATCAACATCCCGTATACGGCGATGCTGGGGGTCATCACTTCCGATCCGGTTGAACGCACCGCTCTTTCGTCCATCAAATTTGTCGGCGCATTCGGAGGTGGCATCGCCGTCGCAGCCACTTTGCAGAACATGGTTAAAGTGGGCGGCTGGCTGGGCGCGACCAGCCCTGAGCAGGGCTGGAAAATGGCCTTCGTGATCATCGGAGTGGTGTCGGTCATTTCCTTTCTTATCGTCTTTTTTAATACCAAGGAGCGGGTGCTTCCACCGAAAGCCCAGAAGACTTCCGTCGCCAAGGATCTCGGTGATCTGTTGACCAATCGTCCGTGGTTGGTTCTCCTGGTGACGACCATCGTGTTCATTTTCTTCGTGGCGTTGCGCGGGACGGTGGAGGCGCATTATTTCAAATATTACGTCGGCGCCCAGACCATCACGCTGCCCTCGTTTCTGCCGGCCAAGATTGCGGGCACACAAGTCTGGCAATGGGAAAGCATTGTTTCGGCCTTCAAAACGAGCAATCAACTGCTCTCGCTCGTCGGTGCAATGTTGGTGCCGTTTTTCGCGAAGAAAATGGGCAGCAAGCCCCTCTTTGTGACGCTTTTCGTCGTGGCGCTTTTTTCCACCGCATCGTTCTACTTCCTGAAGCCGGATCAACTTTTGCTGATCTTTATGATCAACGCGGCTGGCTCCATTACCGGCGGGCCCTTGAGTGCGCTGCTGGCGGCAATGTACGCTGACACGGCGGATTACGCGGAGTGGAAAACGGGACGCCGCGCCACCGGCTTGATTTTCTCGGCTTCGATTTTTGCGCAGAAGTTTGGCTGGGGTTGGGGCGGCGCGCTGTCTTTGCTGATGCTGGACAAGCTCGGTTTTGTCGCCAACCAACAGCAGACCCCGGAAGCGCTGGACGGGCTGGTGAAGTTGTCGAGCATTTACCCGTGCGTTTTCGGCATTCTGGCGATTCTGGTCATCGTGTTGTTTTATCCGTTGAACGAAAAGAAGGTCGCAGAGATTTCAAGAGACCTCGCCGCCAGACGCGCGGCGGAAGCAAACACGCCGGCCTGACGCCGCGGTTTCGGGACGTTTTCGAATGGCGAAAACGTTCCGTTTGGTATGAGTTTCCAGCCATTAACGCCATGAATTCCCCATCATTTGGAGTCGTACGGATCGCAGGATTTTGGATGGCCACGATCTACCTCGCGCTGTCGGGCGCTTCCCTGCGCGCCGCTTCAGGAAATGCACCAGTGACCGTGTCCTCGCCGGACCGCTCGATCGACGTGGAAATAAACGCGACGGGAGCTTTGAGCTATAAGTTCAGTGTCGACAACAAGCCCGTGATCACGACCTCGCGTCTCGGCTTGCGTTTGCACGACGGCGGAATCCTCGGAGCGAATGTTGCGGTCGTGAAAGTGGAAAAATCCGATGACGACAGCACGTGGGAAAATCCCTTTGGCAAACGCCGGACCGTGCGGAATCGCTACCGGCAGGTCAAAATCTCGTTGCGTGAAAACAGTCTGAACGGCCGGTTGTTTGATGTGCTGGTGCGCGTCTTCGACGACGGCGTGGGCATTCGTTATTCACTGCCATCGGCAGCGAACACCAAACAAGTGGTGATCGACGAAGAGCTGACGGAATTTGCGTTCGTCAACAACGCCACGTGTTTTGCCGGCGATCATTCGCAAAACGAACCCACCGAATCGCGGGGCAATTTCATTGGCTCGCAAGAGTGGGAATTCCGCAAGCGCCCGCTGAGTGAATTGCCCACCGAAACAGTCACGGGGTTGCCGTTGCTTGCGCAAACTCCCGCCGCTTGGGTCGCGATAACCGAAGCGGATTTGTTTGATTGGGCCGGTTTATGGCTGGCCCGTTCCCCGGCGAAACCGGGCGGCGCGCCGACCCTCGGTATCACACTCCGTGCCCGTCTGGCGCCGTCGTTGAAAGACGAGAGTTTGGTAAAGGTTTCGCTGCCCCACGACTCACCGTGGCGCGTGCTAATGATCGGCCGGAATCCGGGCAAACTGATCGAAAGCGATATCGTGCTCAATCTCAGCACGCCTTCCAAATTACCCACAACGTCCTGGATCAAGCCCGGCCTGATGGCGTGGGATCATTGGTGGTCGGGCGACACGAAAGTCGATACCGCCACGATCAAGGAATACATCCAACTCGCCTCGGACATGGGTTGGCCCTATCAGCTCATCGACTGGCACTGGTACGGTGAGCCGAAGCAACCGACCTCGGATATCACGAAAGTGGATCCCGCAGTGGATATGGATGAGGTGCGCCGGTTTGCGGCGGAAAAAAACGTGCGCTTGTGGCTTTGGTTGCATTGGACCGATGCGGAAAGAAACGACGCCTATCAAAAGGCGTTCGCGCTCTACGAGGACTGGGGCATCGCGGGCGTGAAAATCGACTTCATGGATCGCGACGATCAGGAGATGGTTAACTGGTACGAAAAGATGACCCGCGCCGCGGCGAATCATCGTCTCATGATTAATTTCCATGGTGCCTACAAACCCACCGGCATGATCCGCACCTGGCCCAACCAGGTGACCCGCGAAGGCGTGTTGGGCAACGAATACAACAAGTGGAGCACGCGCGTGACGCCCGAACATAAAGTGACGCTCCCGTTCACGCGCTTTCTGGCCGGTCCGGCTGATTTTACGCCCGGCGGTTTTATCAACCGGCAGCCGTCTCAATTTAAAACCAAAGTATCACCGACGCAGGTGCAGGGCACACGCGCGGGCGAACTGGCGTTGTTCGTGGTTTATGACAGTCCGGTGGGCTGTGTTTGTGGCAGCCCGGAAAATATTCGGGGCGAACCTGGTTCGGATTTTCTGAAGCTGGTCCCGACAGTGTGGGATGAAACCCGGGTGATTTCCGGCACGGTCGGTGAGCAAATCCTGATGGCCCGGCGTTCGGGCAGCGATTGGTATCTCGGTGCGCTCACGAACAGTTCGCCGCGCAATCTTTCGGTGATTCTCGATTTCCTCGGCAAAGGAAAATGGAACATGCGAGTGTGGCGCGACGCGCCGGATGCAAAGGAGAACGCCGAGCATATTTCAACCGAGGAGCGCACGGTGAAACTCGGCGACGTGCTCAATCTGAAGCTCGCTCCCGCCGGTGGTGCGGTTGTCCGGCTGTGGCCCGCTCAGAGTGAATGAGCGGCGGATGGAAAACGCGGTGCTGAACTGAATCCGGTTCAGCGCACCGCCAGCGGGAGGCTTAGGAAAACGCTGTTGGGGTCGTTGCGATACGAGCCGAATGGACCGCAGGGTTCGAAACCGTGGCGTTGATAGAGTCGCCTCGCGGGTTCGAAGAAAGCCATGGCACCGGTTTCGAGGCTCAGACGCCGCAGGCCACGGGCTTTCGCTTGTCTGATGACGTGGGTTACCAGCGCCGATCCGATTCCTGTGGAGCGTCGATTTTTTGCCACGCGCATGGATTTCACTTCGCCGTGCGCGGGATCAAGTAGTTTGAGGGCGCAACACCCAATGAGCAGGCCGTCGTCCCACGCGGTCCAAAAGGTGATTTCCGGTTTGCGCAAACCATCCAGATCGAGCGCGTGTTTGCTCTCGGGTGGCGACACGGCACGCATATCCTGGATGTGCTCCTCGAGAAACGTGGCGATTTCGGGGCCTTTGAGATCGTCGACTTTTATGATCATAAAACGAGGCAACGCTGCACGATAAATGCCACAATTTCCCGGTTGATCGATTAAAATTCGGTCCGGCTTTGATTGGTTGATCATTCGTTCCTGGGTAAGTTTCCCGGCGCGCGTTGTTGCCTTGAGCCGCCCCTCAACTATTTCCTTGGACTTCATGTGCAGAAAAACTCTTTGGATTTTCGCCTTCCTGATTCTGACCTCCGTCCGTGCCCAGACTCTCGATGACTATAATGTGGTCTGGACGTCCCCGAGCCAGAATGCCTCGGAGTCGATGCCGTGTGGTGGCGGTGACATCGGCCTGAATGTCTGGGTGGAGCAGGGCGATCTGTTGTTCTATGTTTCGCGCAGTGGCACGTTCGATGAGCTCAATGGCATGCCGAAGCTCGGCCGTGTCCGCCTTTCGCTCAGTCCGAACCCATTTGCCGACGGCGGCAGGTTTCGCCAGGAACTGAAACTCCGCGAGGGAGCCGTGGTGATTGAGGGTGAAAAGGACGGTCTGAAAGTTCAGCTTCGCGTCTGGGTCGATGTTTTTCACCCGGTGATCCACGTGGAAGTGGAAGGCAGCCAGCCCACCACGCTCACGGCCGCCTATGAGAGCTGGCGGTTGACTGAACATGAACAGGAAAAAGGCGAAATCGACGCGAACCGGTCCTACACCGGCAGTCAGGAACATCCGGTGGTTCGCGCCGATCAGGTGGCGTTTTCCGACAATGCGGTTCGCTTCTTTCACCGGAACGAAGGGCGCACTGCCTTCGACCTGACGGTTCAGCAGCAAGAACTCGAGGCCGTGAAAGACAAACTCTGGAATCCGCTCGCGAATTTGACCTACGGTGGCGTTTTGTCCGGAGCCAATCTCATTCCCGCGGGCACGCGCGAGGGGCGCTACGCGAGCACACCTTTCAAAGCGTGGCTGCTCACGAGCAAGGCGCCCGCTTTGCATCATTCGCTTGCCGCTGCACTCCACGTCGCGAACACCCCTGCCTTGTCTCAATGGCTTGAGGGACTGGATGGAATCATGCGAGCAGCGTCGGTCGATTCGAAAGCGGACCGGTTGAAAACCGAGGATTGGTGGAAACAGTATTGGGAGCGCAGCCACATCTTTGTGGGTGGCGAAACCAAACCCGACTCCGAAGTCTGGCAGATTGGCCGCAATTATCAGGTCTTCCGCTATCAACTCGGTTGCAACGCCCTCGGGTCGTATCCGACCAAGTTCAACGGCGGTCTTTTCACCTTCGATCCCGAATACGTCGATCCCAAGCGCACCCGTTCTCCCGATTACCGCGCGTGGGGCGGCGGTTCTTTCACGGCGCAAAATCAGCGTCTGGTTTCCTGGCCCATGCTCAAGTCGGGCGACTTCGATGCCATGACGCCGCAATTCGAATTTTATCGCCGGGGATTGGTGAACGCCGAGGCGCGTTCGGTGGAATACTGGGGAATCAAGGGCGCCAGTTTTACCGAGCAAATCGAAAACTACTGCCTGCCGCTCACGTTTGAATATGGCTGGCACCGCAGCGCGACCGCCGAGCGGGGTGTGGAGGACAATCGCTGGCTCGAGTATTACTGGGATACTTCGCTGGAATTCTGTCAGATGATTCTGGAGCGCCACCGTTACACGAACGGCGAAATCGGCGATTACCTTCCGCTCGTCGAGAGTTGCGTGAGATTTTTCGACGAGTATTATCAGATGAAGGAAAAACAACGCACCGGAAAACCCCTCGATGAGAATGGCAAACTGGTGCTGTTTCCGGCTTCGGCATTGGAAACCTACAAGGACGCGGAAAATCCGGCGAACACGATCAGCGGCCTGCGCGCAGTGCTGACCTCGTTGATCAATCTTCCCGCAGCACAACTGCCCGAAAGCCAGCGCGAGCACTGGCGCGGAATGCTTGCCCGGCTTCCGGATCTGCCGTTTCGCGAAATTTCCGGCCGCCGGACCATTGCACCGGCAAAAAAGTGGTCACGCATCCAGAATGTGGAAATTCCTCAACTCTATCCGGTGTTTCCCTGGGGCTTTTACGGCGTGGGGCGGCCCGATCTTCAGGTTGCCATCGACACGTGGAATTATGGTGTCGATCAACCCAGTCAGAAGCAGATTATGAGCTGGCACCAGGACGCGATTTTCTGTGCGCGGTTGGGTCTGACTGACGAGGCGGCCCGGCTCACGCTCGCCAAGATGAAGGATTCCGGCCGGCGTTTTCCGACGTGGTGGGGTCCGGGCCACGACTGGGTGCCCGACCATAATTGGGGCGGCTCCGGCATGATCGGAATGCAGGAAATGTTGCTGCAGGCGGTGGATGAAAAAATTTATCTCTTACCGGCGTGGCCGCGCGAATGGGACGTCGATTTCAAGCTCCATGCGCCAAACCAGACGGTGGTCGAAGCCGTGGTGAAGAAAGGCCGGATCACATCCCTGCGCGTCACTCCCGAAGCGCGAGCCAGGGATTTGGTGATGCCGGCATGGAGCAAGGAATCACCTTAGGCTAGGTTTCGTTGCGCCGAAAACGTCCCGGCGGACTGCCGCTCCACCGGCTGAAGGCGACCGAGAACGAATAAACCGACGCATAGCCCACCCGCAGGGAGATTTCCTCGAGCTTGGCGGTGGAGGAGCGCAGGAGGGTGCTGGCCCGTCGCATGCGCAGATGCGTCACGTGGTCCATCGGGCTGCGATGGTAGCTTCGGTGACACAGCCGCCGCAAATGTTCCTCGCTCATGCACGCCGCGCGGCCGAGAATGGCGACGGTCCAGGGATGTGCGAGATCTTCCTCCACGCCCGCCCACAGACGCAACAAGCGCTGGTCCACCGATTCGATTCCCGCCAGCCGGCGGGCGGCGATTTCGAGGACCGAAACGAGCGGTTCGAGCATCGACGGCTGCGCGGCACCCGCGGCCTCGCGGGTGAGAATCCGCAGCGTGGCGACAAAATCGGTGGTGTCGGCGTCGATCAGCTCGGGACGCGAACCATGCAAAGCCGGTGCGGCTTCGCGATCGTCGAAAAACACCCAGGCGATGGTCCACGGTCCGGCACCACTCACTTCGAAGGCGTGATGTTGCCCGACGGGTGCCAGCAAAACCTGCCCCGGTTTCCAGTTCACGGCCTTTCCCCCGATGAGGGTTCGCCCCCGGCCCTCCACGGCCGCGACAATATGGCTGTGAACCGAGCTCAGTCGCACCATGCGATAGGGGGCGCGCAGGACGCTGTAACCCACCCAAATAAAAGGTGCTTTTCGCAAAACCGGGAAATTCTTGCTGTCGAGCATGAGCTCGCGACACCGGGGACCGATCAGGTGGGTTTCACGAAAAAAGAGGGTGGGCGCTCGCATTGGCGAAAAGGGACTTCTCTGGTTAAATGCGTCCCTTCCGCTGCTGACAACGTTCATCGGTTGTCCTTCTCCCCATGACTTACCACCCTTCGTTTCGCCCTGCCTTCGCGACTGCCTGTTTTCTGATTTCCGCATCCGCCCTGTTTCCCCAGGCCATCCAAAGCCACAGCGCCCGGCAGTATCCCGGCGAACAGGTGCTGGAAATGAGCGCGCCGCCCGCTGATGCGATTTTGACGCCGCTCCCGTTGGGGGATGTTTCCCTGCTTCCGGGTTTGTTCCACGATCGCCGCGAGCTCACGAAGGCTTACCTCATCCGCCTGAAGACGGAGAATATCCTGCAGAATCATCTTTTGGAAGCAGGTGTCCGGATCGACCGGCCCTACGAGCAGATGCACCAGGGTTGGGAAGCGCCGCACTACCAGGTCCGCGGACACTTTGCCGGTCACTGGCTTTCGGCGATTTCGGAATTCGCCGCCGTGGATCACGATCCCATTCTGGCTGCGCGGACGCACGACGCAGTCGAGGAGTTGAAACGATGCCAGACACTGAATCACGGAGAATGGGTCGGATCCATCCCGGAAAAATATTTCACGCTGCTCGCCGACGGGCAGCCGATCTGGTCGCCGCAGTACACACTTCATAAAACGATGATGGGACTGCTAGACGCGTATCGCCACACGCACGACGAGGAGGCGCTGACGGTGCTCAAGCACTCGGCCGACTGGTTTGCGACGTGGACGGAAAATCTGATCAAGGAGGGACACGGCGCCACCATCTACAGTGGCGAATGCGCCGGCATGCTCGAGTTGTGGGCCGATCTCTACAGTGTCACGAAGGACGAGCGCTATCTGCGGCTCGCCTCTCGCTATGCCATGCCCGACCTGTTTCGCACACTGCTGGCGGGCGGTGATCCGCTGTCGAATGACCACGCCAACGCCAGCATTCCCTGGATTCAGGGAGCTGCGCGACTCTATGAAGTGACGGGGGACAAACGCTACCGCACCATCGTTGAGTCATTCTGGAAACAGGCAGTGGAGACGCGCGGGATGTTCGCCACCACCGGCAACAACGCCGGAGAATTCTGGGTGCCTCCCGGCCAGTTCGGGCGCTTCCTTGGCAACCGGACGCAGGAACATTGCACAGTGTATAACATGATCCGGGTTGCACAGTATCTGCTGCGATGGACGGGTGACGTCCGTTACGCCGATTACATCGAGCGTGCGCTCTACAATGGCGTGCTTGCGCAACAAAATCCCGAGACGGGCATGGTGGCCTACTTCCTGCCGTTGCAGCCGGGGGCAAAAAAAGCGTGGGGTTCCGAAACGCACGATTTCTGGTGCTGCCACGGTACTTCAGTCCAGGCCCAGGCGATGTTTGAAAGTCTGATCTACTATCGTGCGACCGACGGATTGAGCGTGATGCAGTTCATCCCGTCGCAAGTGACGTTCGGCGCGCCCGGGCAGCGCGTGCAAATCAGCCAGCGCAACGACGATCGCGCCACGACGGCGAATTTTTCTAGTCCGGGCGAAAACACCGTGGCTTCAATCACGCTGAAAGTGGCGGCGGAGCAGACGGGGCGCTGGACACTCCGGATTCGACAACCCGCATGGGCGAGCGGCCCGGGCGTGGTGTCGATCGACGGAGTCGCGGTGACGCCCAAAGTTTCGAAAACCGGATTTCTGGAAATCGAGCGCGAATGGAAAACTGCCACGGTGTCGGTTTCCTTCCCCAAGCATCTCACGCGCGAACCGCTTCCCGGGGATCCGCGACGTTTTGCGCTGCTCGACGGACCGATTGTGCTGGCGGCGCTCGGAACGAACGAACCTGAGTTGAGCGCGAGCAGTGCGATCACACCGCGTTACGAACATCAATATGTCGATGCCCGCGACTGGCAGACGAGTCACTTTTCCGTTCAGGCCAGCCAGGGGGCGGTGGCGCTGAAACCCCTCTACGAAATCGCCGACGAGAACTACTGCGTTTATTTTCACTCCCGGGAGTGAGCTGCGCACTGTGCGTTCACCGCTTCATCGCCGGCGGGATGAAGCGGTGGAGTGGCGGTGAGCCGGTTTAGAAATAAACCCCGAGCGAGAAACTGAATTCCCGGCCCTGGCCGTCGGGCTTGAGGTATTCGTCGGTGGTCCAATTCACGCGGTCGGCGAGGTTTTTCACATTGAGCGACGCCTGCCATTTATAGCCGGCTGCAGTGAAACCATAACCGACGAACGCATCGAGGCGGAGAAACACCGGCGTTTTCCAATAGTAGGAACTTGCGACGATCTTGCCTTCGTTGTTGAAGGTGGAACCGACGAACGTGGGTGAGTTGTAGACCGCGCCCGCGCCGACGGTCAGGCCGCGCAGCGCACCGCTGGCGTGTGCGAAACTGTAGCGGTTCCACAGGCTCGCCATGTGTTCCGGCGTGCCGGGTAGCTGCAGGCCGCGCATCCAGGCGGGACCTTCCACCATCTTGGGCACGGAATGCGAATAAGACATGAGAATGTCCCACGCCGGGCTGGCTTTCCACTGAACGTTGGCTTCCTCGCCGCGCGTGCGGACGGAAGCGCCGAAGCGATCGACACCGTATTGATCGACGCCGCCAATCTTGGGATAGAGCGTCGGATTCCACGCCGTGCGGTTGAAGGTGTAGTCGGTGTAGGTGAGGTGGTCGAAATTGGTCTCGTAGAACGCCACGGTGCCGTTGAGCCGGCCACCCATGAATTGAAACTTGCTGCCGATTTCCTTGTTGTTGCCGGTGATCGTGGGCACCGGGTCGTTGAGGATGTTCGATGAACGTGACCACTGGTAATAGTAATTTTCCGAGTAGGAAGCGTAGAGATTGATGGCGTCCGTGATGTTGTAGACCGCGCCGATCTGGGGTGTCACCGGCGAATAGGTTTCTGGGAAAGCGGGCACGTTGCCGTAAACCCGGAAGTCTTCCTTCTTGATGCGGGAATAGCGGAGCGCTCCCAGCACGGAGAATTTCTTGTCGAGCAAGTCGAGCTGGGCGGTGCTGTAGAACGAGGTGTAATCGATGCTCTGCACGAGTCCGTAATAGTATTGGTCGGCGACGGCCTGCACGGCGGTGACTGTGGCCTGCGCGTCGCGCCGGGCGCCGGTGTCCGCATTGTAGAGATACCACCCGCGATATTTCCGGTCGGCACCGGCACCGGTGAGTGTAGCGGGATTCGAGGCACCGAAATCCGCAAAGGCGTAGCCCCACTCCGGGAGATTGAAATGACCGTTGCCGCTGGCCGGTCCCCAGGCGGTGGCGGACCAGGCGGAGGCGCTGCGTACGTAATTGTTGGCGAGATCCGCGATGGTCGTGCCGGAGGAGAGAGGCAGCTCGCCCTTGCGGCCGTAATCCCAATAACGCTGCCGGCCGTGCTCGGCTCCGACGAGAAGGCGGAGGCCCGTGTGGGCGCCGAATTTGAATGTGCTCACGTTGTCGACCGTCACGCGATCGTCGATGAGACGGAGCCGGTAAATCATGGGTGTCCACTCGTAGGTGTTCGGACCGGCGAGCGGGATGTAGCCGGAGACACCGGCCTGAGTCAGATCGGGTGTGTAGTAGAAACCCGATCCGATCATGTTGTTCGCCGCCGGATTGGACGTTTGGTTGTGATCGTAATAATATCCCGCCTGCGCGCCGCGATTCACGGTGCCGCTGTAGTCGGATCCGAGGGTCCAGAGTGCGCCGGTCCAGTTCGCCGGGTTGCTATTGCGAAGATCGGCGTCGTAGTAGTCGTAGGCTCCCGTGTCGCCGCGCACGCCCTGTGGTGCCGTGCCGTCAATGAGCGGGATCGCGGCGCGCACGCGGTCGTCGATGCGCGAGGCGTTGACCTGGAGATCCGAACGGGTGAGCACGCCGGTGCCGTCCGCAAAGAGCACTTGTTTCAGGTTGAGCACGAGATCGCGCCGGTCGGCATCCCAGAAACCGGTCGAACCGCCAATGTTGGGCGTGTAGGGATCAGCGAGGAAAAGTGGCGCGGGTCCGCCCACCTGCGCGGTTTTCAATTTCGACGGATCGGGGTAGGCTTGCTTCTCGGCTGCGGTCAGACCGGCATAGAATGTCGGATAATTCTGATTGAGATAGTTGTAGCCTGCGGTGGAAGTCGCATAGTTGGCCGGCAGTCCGGCGTTGAGGCCGGTGGTCTTGTGATGGTCGCGCGCCAGCTCGAGCGTGATGGAGGTTCGCGGAGTGGGCTGCCAGAGAAACGACGGAAAAATGACGCTGCCGTCCTTGTGGTAGTCGTTGCGATGGCCGTCTTCATTGACGTACGAACCGGTGAAACGAATGGCGAACTTGTGATCGGCCGACGGCACGTTCACATCGAGCTGGCTGGTGTAAGCGTTCCATTCGCCGAGGCTCTGCTCGACGTGACCGAAGAATTTATCGGTGGACGGTTTTTTGGTGACGACATTGATTACGCCGCCGGGCTGGGTCTGGCCGTAAACGATGGCCGAGGCGCCGCGAATGACTTCGATGCGGTCGACCATCGTCCAGTCGGGGGTAATGAAGCTCATCAGCCCGTCGCGGAGCACACCGGACGGCATGCCGCGAATGGAAATGCGCGATTCCCATTCGTTGTTGGCCGCGAGGTTGACGCCGGAGGAATAGTTCAGCGCTTCGATCACGGAGTGTGCCGCGATGTCCTTGATGAATTCACCGGTGAGCACTTCCTCGGAGAACGGCAGGTCCTTGAGGATCGTGTTCATTTTGGTGCCACCGAGTGAATTGGTGACGTGATAGCCTTCGTCCTTGGTCGATTTCACAACGAAGGGTGAGAAAGTGACCGTAGGTTCGTCGGCGGATACCGTGGTCTGGGCACGGACGAAGGGAGCGGCAGCGAGCGAAATGAGCAGCGCGGCGCGGGGCAGGTGGAGTTTCATGATTGCTGGTGTAGTGAGAGTCAGGGGTGAAAAGGGGTGAAGGAACAAAAGAATCGGCCAGGAGCTCAGTGTTTTTCGTAAGCCCCGATGTCATAGGCGCCGCCGAATGGGATCGAAGCCGCTTTGAAGTCGGCGGATCCCACGTTAAGGCTGCCGTACGTGGAGGTCGTGAGATTCTGGCCCTTGTTGATGACAAAATTAGTACTCGAAGGGATGAAGGCGGTGATTGCGATCAAGTCCGCCACGTACTGTGGAGCGGCACCAGTGGCGGGATTCACCATGCCGGGGTCGCCGTAGTTACCGATGCTGGTACTGCCGTTCTTTTCCGGTGTGCCCGCACCCGCCTGCCAGTTGAGGAAGTTCGTGTAAGTGGTCGCGCCCCAGGTCCACGTGGGCGTGTTCGCGGCCGAGAAGTAATTATTCCCTTTGAAGGTGAAGGAGGAGGTGTTGTAGCTGATGTCGACCAGCTTGGAGGTGCCGAGGGCGTAGATGATGTTGTTGTAAAATTTTACGTCGACTGGATTGGACCAGAGCGGATAGCCGATGGCGGGGTTGACGATGGCGAGGGTGTTTCCCACGGCCGCCACGTCCTGCGAGACAACGATGTTGTTGTAGAACTTCACTCCGCTGCAGGAGGCGGCGGTGCTGTTGGCGTTCCAGACGCTGAGCGACGATTGCGAGCGGCGGCCGTCTTTCCAGCTGATGTTATAGCGAAAGGTGGCGTTCGAAAGCGGGCTGGCATTCAGGAATTCCACCGCCTCGTAACCTGGCCCGTGGTTGTTGTAGGAATAGCAGTATTGCACGATGCAGTTGGTCGATCCGCCATCGATGTCGAAGCCGCCACCATCGGACACTCCGGTCGTGGTCTTTTGATTGTAGACGATGCAGTGTTGGATGATGACGGCATTGCAGCCCCAGCACCAGATGCCGACCGGCCCACCGCCGGAACTGTCGTTGGAGCCGCCGCCGCAGTCGTGCACCACGCAGCCGTCGATCAATCCTCCCAGCGTGCCCGCCATGATGATGCCCGATCCGGAATGCTCTCCTGTGGTGGTCGGGTCGCCTTTGCAGTTGTCGACGTTCGTGTTCAGGATCTGGAGGTTTTGGTGCGACTGCTTGGTGGAGGAGGCACCGGTGGTCGCGCCATAGGTGACGATTCCCTCGGAGAGACAGTTGTTGATCGCGCAGCCGGTGATGGTGACATCCTTGAAACCGCTGAACGAAGCGCTGTTCGTTCCGATCACGATGCCCTGGTAGAATTGAGTTACGATGAGGTTTTCGAAGCGAAGTCCGGCGTTTTTCACGCCGCCTGCCTGATCGCTCCACAACGAGACCCCATAGGTAGGCGTCCTGTCGGAAACGGTAAGGCCGGGACCGGTGATGGTGAGATTGCGGACGGTGACGCCGCCGGTGTTGTAGATGTTGATGCCGTGCTGTCCGACGGGAGGCTTGATGGTGGCGACGCCGCTGCCGTAGCGATCGATGATGATGGGGTTGGCGGCGGTGCCGGCGTCACTGGGTCCGAGGATCGCGAGGCCCGCGTCATTGAAGGTGCTGCCGCCGTCGAGATAGATGCGATCGCCAGCGACGAGGCTAAGGCCGTTGATCTTGCCGAGGGTTTTCCACGGCTTGGTACTGCTCATCTGGGCGAGCGGCACGGAATCGCTGCCGGAGTTGCTGACGTAGTACGACGTGGCCGGGAGCCGGGCAGTGGCGAGCGAAAGCGCGCTGGCCACGAGAAGACAAAAACGGGCGTAAGGCATCATTGGGGGCGGGAGTTTCAGCGGGGTGTGGATCGGGCTCGAAGGGGTCGAGGCCTGATATTACAGGGAACAGACGGAAGGTGCCACGCCACTGGGTGGCGTGCGACGCAGCTGGTGGTTTAATTATAAACCAATCAGGCAGGAAAACCGTCTCCGCAGCGCACGCCGCGATTCGACGAAGACAGACCGCACCGTGTCCGCTCAGACCGCGCCGCGCCGTGCTTCGAGCAGCCGGCGGGTTTCCGCGGCCCGTGCGCGGGTGATGGGGTAGCGGGTCAGCAGAAAGATACAGGCGAGCGCGGCGGTCGCTGGCGCCACCGAGAGAAAAAGCCGCATGCTGAGAATGGCCTGCTGGGTTTGATCCGCCTTGCGCGCGACATCAAACCCCACGGCGTTCAGTACCGTGCCGGTGCAAAGAAACGACAGCGACACGCCGGTTTTCAGCAGCCAGGAAAAAACCGCGCCGAACAAACCTTCCCGGCGCTGGCCGCTGGTCAGCTCGTCATCGTCGCAGATGTCCGCGAACATCGATTGGGTGATCATGACGATTGCCACCCAGATGGCCCCGCCGCCCAGGACCGGGTCGAGCACGAGCAGCCAGCCGGCGCCGGGCCGGAAAATCCACCAGCGGGCACAGGCACCGACGGTGAGAAGCGACAGCACGGCGATCAGCGTGCGTTCCTTGCCGAGGCGCTTCGAGAGCGCGGTGAGCACCGGGACGGAGAGCAGGCCGACGATACCGTAGGCCGACGAAAGTACGGCCTTCCACAACGAACCTTCAGTGAGATCGCCGTGGCAAACATAGTAAACCAAGAGGTAATAATCCATGCTGCTGGCAAACGTACCGACGAGCACGGTGATGACCACGATGGCTGAGAGCAGGCGAAATGGCCGGTTCGCCGCCGCAGCGCGAACGGTGGGCCAGAAGCGCACTTTGGCCTGATGCTCGGCCATTCGCGCAAAACGTTCGCGGCCGACCATTCCGGCGATCACCCCGGGAATTGCGAGGAACAGCACCCCCACGCCCCAGCCGACGGTTCGCACCCCGAGCATGGGTGCGGCGAAGATCGCGAGCTGCGAAAGAGGGAAGATCCACGAATAGGTGAGTTCTCCGACCCGGTTCCAAAACGAACTGAAGCCCATTACCCGGGTGCGTTCGTCGTAATCCGGGGTCACCTCGTAGCCGAGGCTTTGGAGCGGCACGGAGAAGATCGAGTGACAGAAAAAGAACAGGACCGATGTGATTCCAAACCAGAAAAGTTGCGCCGTTTGATTCCAGCCGGCCGGCACCATCCAGATCACGCCGAAGGTAAGACCCATGCCGATCGCGCCCAGGACGATGAAGGGCCGCCTCCGTCCGAAGCGGGTCCGCGTGTTGTCCGAGATATTGCCGACCACCGGGTCGACGATCGCATCGATGAAGCGGGGCAGGGTGAGCATCAGCCCGAGCCAGCCTGGATTCACGCCGAGCGTCATCTGGTACACCGGCGTGGCGAGCATCTGGACTCCCGCGGTGGAATAATAACCGGCGAGGCCGCCGAGGCCAAAGAGGGTAAGAAAACGAAAATCGAGGCGTTCGGGTGGAACGGACGGGCGGGAAGGCACGGGGTGAGGTTGGGGCCCGGGGCAATGACGCCCCAGCCCGCCTGTGCTTTAATTGTATAGCATCCGCGGTCAATAAAAGTGTTGCCGCGTTAAGGCGCGTGCGGCGTGTTAGCCGTCGAGCAACCATGAAGCGCGTCACTCTTCGCGAAATCGCCCGTGCCGCCGGGGTCAGTGTGATGTCGGTTTCGCTTGCCTTGCGCGACCAGGGTCGGATTTCGCCGGCGTTGCGCCAGAAGATCAAGCGGCAGGCGGACAAACTGGGTTACCGCCCGGATCCCGCCCTCTCCGCATTGATGACCTACCGGCATGAGCGGCAGACGGTGCGCGAATACAGCACGCTGGCGTTTGTCACCAACTTCGCGACGGCGAACGGCTGGAGGGACGAGATCTTTACGCGGATGTACTATGAAGGGGCCGTGAGTCGTGCCGGAAAACTTGGCTATCGGGTGGAACCATTCTGGATGAGCCAGCCGCGAATGACACCCGCACGCGCGGCGCAGATTCTGGAATCACGCGGAATCAAGGGTCTCCTCGTGGCGCCCGTGCCCGCGGCAGTGGGCAAGGTCACGCTCGCCTGGGACCGGTTTTGCGCCGTATCGCTTTGCCGGAACCTTGTCTCGCCCGACATCAACGTGGTTGATCACAATCACTATCAAAGCATGCGGGTGGCCTGGCGGGAGGCACGTCGCCGTGGTTACCGCCGCATTGGCTACGTGGCCAAGGAATACTCGGAGGAGATCGCCGGGCGTCTGTGGGAGGCGACGCATTTCATGGAACAGAAACGGGCTTTGCATGCGGCGGAGCGTGCCTTGCCGCCTCTGATCACGGACGACTGGCAACGTCCGACGTTTGAGGCCTGGTTGAAGAAAAATCAGCCCGACGTCATCATTTCACCGCGCATCATCGTGCGGCAGTGGTTGCAGGAACTTGGCTGGAAAATTCCAGGGAAAATAGGATTCATCTGGCTCGAGGCGAATGCGGCCGACGACGTGACTGGCGTCTGCCAGCACTTCCCCAACGTGGGTGTGGTCGCGGTGGATTTGCTGCATCTGGAATTGATGCGCAGCGCATATGGCATCCCGTCGGTCCGGCAGACCATCGGCATCGATGGCGCGTGGTTCGAAGGAGTGACGCTTCGGCCGGCATCACCGTGAAATCGGTGCGGGGCCGACCGGCGCTTTACAGATAAAGCAGCACGGGTCTTTTCGCGGGTGGCCGGTCGCCGGCAGGCTCGGGTGTTTTAACCGGCGACGGTTTCCCCGAATCATGATCATACCCAAGCTTTCGTCTGCGCTGGCCTATGGCGGCGACTACAACCCCGAACAGTGGCCCGAGTCCGTGTGGCGCGACGACGTCAAACGGATGCGCGAAGCCGGGGTAAACCTGGTCACACTCGGGGTTTTTGCCTGGGCAAAACTGCAGCCCACGGAGAAGCGTTACGATTTTGGCTGGCTGGATCGGGTAATGGATCTGCTCGGCGAGCACGGCATCCTGGTCGATCTGGCGACGGCGACGGCCTCTCCGCCGCCGTGGCTCTCGCACCGTTACCCGGACGTGCTCGCGGTCGACGCCAACGGCGCGTCGCTTTTTCCGGGCTCGCGCCAGCATTATTCGCCGTGCAGCCCGACCTACCGGCGCTTTGCGGCCCGCCTGGTTGAACGGATTGCGCAACGCTATAAAAAACATTCCGCGCTCGCGGCGTGGCACATCAATAACGAATACGGCAACCACGTGACTGAGTGCCACGGGCCGCACGCGACCGCGGCATTCCAGCGCTGGCTGAAAAAACGCTACGGCTCGCTCGCTGCGTTGAATGACGCCTGGGGCACGAGTTTCTGGAGCCAGCAGTATGCGGCGTGGGAGGAAATTCCCACCGCCCGGCGGACGCCGACGTTTGCGAATCCCACCCAACAGCTCGACTTCAAGCGCTTCATGAACGAGGCGTTGCTGGACTTGTTTGTAATGGAGCGTGACATCGTGCGTGCCGCGACTCCGGATTTGCCGGTGACGACAAACTTCATGGGCTTTCACAAGCCGATGGATTACCGGCGCTGGGCGAAGGAAATGGATTTTGTGTCGTGGGACAGTTATCCGGATCCACAGCCCGACCAATGTGGCGCGGTGGCGAATGCGGCGACGCACGATCTCATGCGCTCCCTGAAGGGGAATCAGCCGTTTTTGCTCATTGAGCAGTCCGTTTCGAGCGTGACCTGGCGCGCGATCAACGTGGCGAAGTCGCCCGGGCTGATGCGACTCTGGAGCTGGCAGGCGCTGGCGCGAGGTGCGGATGGAATCATGTTTTTTCAATGGCGGGCCTCGAAGGCCGGTGCGGAAAAATTTCTCGGTGGCATGCTCCAGCACGTGCCGGCCGGACAGAGCCGCGTTTTTGCCGAGGTGAAGGCGCTGGGCGCGGAGCTCAAAAAAATCGCTCCCCTGGTTGGTTCCCGCCTTTGCGCCCGCGTGGCGATCGCCTTCGATTGGGAGGCGTGGTGGGCGGTGGAATTTGACTCCAAACCGGCGCCGATCGCCTACAGCGCATGGGCGCAGGAAATCCATGCGTTGCTCCACGCGCGAAACATCGCGGTGGACTTCGTGCATCCGGCGGAATCGCTCGAGCAATACCGCGTGGTGATCGCGCCGGCGCTTTATCTGCTGGGCGACGCTGCGGCCGGAAACCTGCGACAGTTCGTGAAGGGCGGCGGACAGCTGCTCGCGACTTACTTCTCCGGCATCGTGGATGAAAACGAGCACGCGGTGCTGGGCGGTTACCCGGGGAAAATTCGCGACGTGCTCGGACTCTGGGTCGAGGAGTGGCTGCCCCTCGGCGAAAAGGAAACCGGGTACATTCGTTTTGGAAAAACGCCACGAAGCGCCGCCTGCCGCGCGTGGTGCGAAGTGTTGCACGTCGAGCAGGCGGAGATTCTCGCCACTTACTCGGATGGGGTTGCCGCTGGCCGGCCCGCGATCACCCGAAACCGTTTCGGGAGCGGCGCGGCCTATTACCTCAGCACCAGACTCGAGACCAGGGCGCTGGGCGGACTGATCGACACCTTGCTTGCAGAGGGCGGAGTCGCGTCACCGCTTTCCGCTCCCGAGGGTGTGGAGGTGACGCTGCGGGAACGCGACGGAGAGAGATTCCTGTTTCTGCTGAACCACAACGTCCGTCGCGTGCGAGTGCCGCTGCGCGGCTGGTCGGGGCGCGACCTCGTGACGGGAATGAGAGTGGCTGGCACCGTGACGTTGGATCCTTTGGACGCCAGGGTCGTGCGCATTTCCAGCCAGCGCCACAAAACCGCATAGCGGGCAAAACTTGTAGCAGCCGGCGTCAGACGGCTGGCACGCCAGCGATCTGACGATCGCTGCTACCGATTGTCGGACGGACGTGGTTTTCCGAGCCGCTTGCGTACGCCGAGCGCATACGCGGCCAGGGGAATGAATGCGATCACCGTCATCAGCGTGATGAAACTCATCTGGTCGTAAGCCGACGCCGCCGGCCCAAAAATCTCCCGCGCCGCCGCATTGTTGGCCTGCTGGGCGAATGCGACCGGGCCTTCCGCGGCGAGCCACGCCACGGCGAAACCACCGGCCTGCGCCATCCAGCCCAGCGCGGACAACCAGCCGGACGCATAATACCCGACACTCGCACAACCGATCACCCGCCCGCCCACGGCGACGGTGCCAAAGGAGAACAGGCCGAGGCTCATGTTGCCCAGCGCGATCAGGCCGATGGATACGGAACCAATACTGATGGGAGCAATCGACACGCCGCCCCACGCACAAATCAATCCATACGCCCGATCGCCCCCGGCAAACCAGGCGAACACCGGTGGATTGCCGGCTTCCGGCGACGCGAAGCGAACATGCACCAGCGGCACGCCGAGGAGCGTTCGCTCGCTGCGATATTCCCCTGCGGCTGATCCGACTTGATCGCGGGGATCGGCGAACAGTTCGGGATGCGCCCGCCGTTCGGCCGAGCGCACTCCGCGCATGTGACGCATCACCCGGATAATCGCCAGTGGCCAGCCGACGATGAACCCCACCGCGAGAACTTGGGCGATGATCGCCCACAGCAACCGCTGATCCCACCACCGGTACGCGGCCGCCCGCGTGCCGTAGAGCAGGACGATATACGTCATTGCGCCCACGAAAAAACCGATCGTGACTTTCACTACCGCCCGTCGCTCCCGCCGTGTGCGTGACTGGTCGAGATTCGCCCGCAACGTGATCACCGCGGAAACCACTCCCGACGCCGAGGCGATGATGGTCAATAGCCCGGTGGCCTTCGCCAGCAGGCCGCTTTTTGCGACCACCCCCGCTCCGACCACCGCGGCCTTGGCGGTCGTCGGCGTGGTCAGCGTCGGCAAGGCGGCGAGCACGGAGATGGTGAACACCTTGCCCGGTGTGCTGCGGGCCAGCGCACCCTCGACAAATGTCAGCACCTGTTCCTGCAGAATCTTGCGGCCGCGCGCGAGGCGTTGCTTGACCGTGTCTTCGGTCAGATCGAGCGACGAGGCGACGTGTTCCACCGACTGGTGTTCGCGATAATAAAGAATGAGCGGCTCGCGGTAGAGCTCGGGCACGCGTTCGAGCGCGTTCCATAACAGGGCGCGTTCCTCCCGTTGCATCGCGAGGTCGGCGACGGGTTCGTCTGTAGTGGGAATTCCTTCCGCAGCATCGAGTGCGTCCGCGTGGCGCACCGGTTCTCGCCCGTCGCTGCGTCGCTGCCGGCTCACTTTGAAGCGCAAAATACCGCACAACCAGGACCGCAGCTTTTCCGGTTCGCGCAAAGTCCCGAGCTGGCGCCATGCATCCACGAAGGCTTCCTGCGCGATGTCTTCGCTCAGGCTCAACTCGCCCGTGGCCGAATACGCCAGCGAACACAGCAGCCGCTGGTAACGCTCGACGATGCGCCCGAAGGCGCGGCGATCGCCGGCCAGGGTCGCGGCGACGAGTTCCGCGTCGCTGGCAGTTGTGTCGAGGGGAGTCATGCGGTCTGGAGTGGTTTTCATAGGATGGCCAAAGCATAGGTGCCCGAAAAGCCCGAACCGGTGACAGGATTTTTTCAGGTCCGAAAAAATCGCCGAAACCTTGTCACCACTCGACGCGCGTCGGGCACTCATGGGCGAATCAATCATCAACCCTCAATCCTCCTCATCCATGAAAACCCGTTTCTACCTCGTTCCTGCCGTGCTCTTTGCCGTAAATCTCTTCGTCGGTTTTTCTCCGACCTCCGCCCAAGCGGCCGCGCCCGCGCTCATCGACGACTTTGCCGCGTCTGACCACACCACCGGTGGCGCGGGTCGTCTCCTGATTGACGATAAAGGCGCCGGCAGCCTGTCGCACGCCACCCAGCAGTGCGAAAAGGGCCTGCTCAAGGTCGAAGGCGAACTGGTCCCCGGTCGCGGCGCACCGGCGTTCATCTCCATTCCGCTGCTTCTCGCGCCCAACGGTCAGCCGCAGGACGTGAGCGCGTACGTGGGTGTTCGCTTGCGCGTCAAACTGGGGCAGGGGCCGCTGTCGGTTCAGGTCTCCAGCACGGATGTGCAGAATTTCGATTACCATGCGGCGGCCGTTGTCGCCAGGCGCGGGGAATTTGTCGAAGTGCGCGTGCCCTTCAAGGATCTCAAGCGCGCCTGGTCCGAGCAAACCCCGCTCAATGCGAAAAATGTCACCAGCGTGAACCTCGTGGCCTTTGCCATGGCGAAAACGACGTTTGCCTACGAGGTCGACGAGATCGGCTTTTATTGAGGCTCACGGACAAACCTTAACGCCGTTCCACCATGAATACGGTTACGCCTTCGTTGGTCGCCGGTCCCGTCCGCGCTGTTTCAAACGTTCGGGCCGCTGCGGCCAATCCGGACCACGCGCGGCTCGACTATCTGGATGCCACGCGTGCATTCGCTCTCGTGCTCGGCGTGATTTTTCATGCGAGCATTTCGTTCTCGCCGTATTTCATGGGCTGGGCGGTGCAGGATGTTTCCACCAGCGCGGTGGTCGCGGACTTTGTCCAGCTCAGTCACTCGTTCCGGATGGAGACCTTTTTCCTGCTCGCGGGCTTTTTCAGTTTTGGTCTGCTCCAGCGCCGCGGGCTGGGGGAGTTCCTGCGCTCGCGGGCGTTCCGCCTGGGAATTCCTTTTGCCGCCGGCTGGTTCGTGCTGCGTCCACTTGTGGTATCCGGCTGGATCATGGGCGCAGCGAGCCTGCGCGGGGACTTTGATTTCTGGCGTGGAGTTCGCAGTGGGTTCGAGAGTTTGAAAACGCTGCCGGCCGGGCTCTTCACCGGCTCGCACCTCTGGTTTCTCTATTACCTCATGCTGATCACGACGCTTACGCTCGTGCTGCGTGCGGTCGTTGGACTTTTCACGCGTGAAGCAACCAAGGCCGGTTCGTACTCGCGATGGCCGCGCGGCGTCGATGCCACGGTCGCATGGGTCGCCCGTTCGCCGTGGGCGCTTGGCATGCTCGTGCCACCGACGGCGGTGGCACTATGGTATATGCGTTTCTGGGGAATGGATACGCCGGACCAGACGCTTCTCCCGAATTTGCCGGTACTGGCGATTTACGGCGGCTGTTTCGGACTCGGCTGGTTGTTCGCGCGCCAACCCGTGACGATCGCGAATTTCGGCCGGCTCTCCCTCACCAATCTCCTGCTGGCCTTGGGCAGTGGTTGGGCCGTGCTCCGGCTCAGCGGGGTCCAGGCTGATCCCAGTGATCCACATTACGTCGCGGCGCATGTTGGTTTCGTCGTGGCTTACGCGACGCTCATGTGGACGCTCGTCTCGCTGACACTGGGGTTTTTCCGAAAGTTCCTCGACCGCCCGAACGCGATTGTGCGCTACATTGCCGATTCATCCTACTGGATGTACCTGGTCCACCTGCCGGTCGTCGTCTGGCTTCAGGTTGCGGTCGCCGAGCTGAACGCTCCCTGGTGGCTCAAGCTTGCGGGAGTTTCGCTCGCGACCGTTGCAGTCTCACTCATTAGCTACGACCTCCTGGTGCGTCCGACGTTTCTCGGCATGCTGCTCAACGGACGCCGGAAAGATCGCGTGCTTTTACGGCAATCGCAGGAGTAATTGACCAAGGAAAACACTGAATACGCAGAAGGTGTTTTCTGTGTATTTTAGGCAATCCGTGGTGGATACAAATCCCTCTCCCCAATGGTCAAATGTGTGCATGAGTTTCCGCTTCACCCCCCGATTGCCTCTGGCAGAATTGCCGCACCCCAACCCCATCCTGCCATAAATACTCCACGCTTCATTCTGTCCGTCCGTCTCGCGCTGCTCTTGTTGCTGCCGGCTGCACTCTTCGCCAACGAAGTCGAACTGCTCAACTTCAAGAACGTCCGTCGCGATCGCGACGGCACCACCTTCAAATGCTACGAGTATACCTTTGGCGATTGGGGCGGGGGAAAGGTCATTGATCTGAGCGGCCGCGGCGCCCTGGTGCAGGCTCCATCGGGCAAAGGCGGCTTGGGTGAAAACAAAACCCTCGTCCGATTCGACCAGACCCCGGTCGTGGATCTTTATTTTGTCATCGGCAACGCGAACCAGGCGAAGGTGATTAATCTGGGTCTCACTGACAAGGACGGTACCGAGCAGACCTGGCAGATCTCGCTCGACGGTCTGCCCAGGGGGGCGGATCAGCATGTTCGTCTCGATCTGACGAAACCCTCCAGTGAACAAAAGCCCGGGAAGACCCCAGGCATGGATTTGAAGAAAATTCTGACCTGGCAGCTGCGCGGCGATTACGCCGATCCCAAGGTTGAGGTTTTGCTCGTTCGCCTGGTCGGCCAGAAATAGACCATACGCAAAGTAGCGAGTAGTGAGTATCGGGTAGCGAGTAGACGATCAACCGTCGGCGCATGCATGCAGTCGACCCGGGACCGCCGAGCCCCAACTCGGCATTTCGGGTCCCCTCGTGTAACTGACCTTCCCGAGTTCGTCTCCTGTCCGACCGCTCGCCAGATTATTTCCGTTCCATTAATGGGATTTGGACGTTCCGGCGATGAACCGCGCGTCAGCCTTGCTGTCGCCACCCAATATTCCCAAACTGCTGTGTTGTCCCGTCTACTGCACATTTTTCGTCGCTGGCACGTCGCGTGCAAAGGCTCTGTGACATCCCTTGCCACCGAAATGAAACACGCGCTCCGCTCCCTCATCAAATCTCCCGGATTTACTTTGGTTGCCGTGCTCACGCTGGCGCTGGGAATCGCCGCCAACACCACGTTTTTCAGTGTTCTTTACGGGGTCGTGCTTCACGCGTTGCCTTATCCCCAGGCCGGCGAACTCGTCGAGATTCGCAATCAGGGAAAATCGGACCACAACGATGGACGGATTTCCGTCGCGGAACTGGCTGACTATCGCGCCCGCCAGCACAGTTTCACGGGCATCGGCGCCTATTCCGTGGGTCGCACAACCCTCGGTCTCGCAGATGGTGCCGAACGCGTGGTGGAAACCCGGATCACCGCCAATCTTTTCCCAATCCTCGGTGTGCAACCGGCGCAAGGCCGGGTTTTCCTCGAGAGCGAGGAGCGCGACGGCAACGACCGGGTGGTCATCATCAGCGATGAATTCCGGCAGCGTTACTTTGCCGGGGCCGACGTGGTTCTCGGCCGGGTCGTGCGTCTCAACGGCCTCGACTGCGCCGTGGTCGGCGTGATGCCCGCGGGTTTCGCCTTTTCTCCCGGTGAGCCCGGCACCGGAATCTGGAAACCGATAGACCTTTCCGCGCACGGCGCCGCCGACCGGGATGATCGCTCCCTCTCGACCGTGGCGCGCCTTGCCCCGGGTTTTTCCCTGCGGCGTGCGATGGCCGATTTGGTCCGGGTTGCCCGGCAACTGCAAATGGACCGGCCCGCCGATTATCCCGCCGGCGGGCAGTGGACCTTGCAGGCCTCGTCGCTTCGCGAAAGCCAGTTTGGCCGCATGCTGGCTCCACTCGGGGCCCTGATGGCCGCGGCCACCGCCGTGTTGCTGATCGCCTGCGTCAATGTCTCGATCATGTTTTTGCTCCGGGCGGCAGTGCGCCGCCGGGAAATGATGATCCGTCTCGCGATTGGCGCGTCGCGCTGGCAAATCACCCGGCAATTGCTCATGGAGAGCGCGCTGGTTTGCACGCTCGGTGCAGGCGCGGGACTGGCATTGTCGGTTTTCGGGGTCGAACTCTTGAAAACCTTTCCGCCCGCCGGGATTCCGCGCCTGCAGGAGGTTGCTGTGAATGGCCCGGTCGCGGTTTTCACCGTCGGTATCCTTGTTATAATTACTCTTTTGGTTGGCCTGATGCCGGCGATTTCGCTTTTGAAAACCAGTGCCCCCGTCGACATTTCCCAAACCCACCGGTCCACGGAAAACCGGTCGGCGGTGCGCCTGCGCGAAACACTGACCGTCGTGGAGATCGCGCTCGCTGTGATCCTGCTCGTCGGCGGTGGACTTGCGTTTCGCAGTCTGGGAAAATTGCTCGGCGACGACGTCGGCTTCGCCACGGGCCGGCTTTTCACCTTCAAGACCAATCTGACGGCGACCGCTTATCCCGATGCCGGCCGAACGAACCGTTTCTATGAACAGCTGACCGCCCGTCTCGAATCGCTGCCGGGCGTGACTTCGGTGTCGGCGGTCTCCTTCCTGCCGCTCAGCGGCGAATCGCAGTTCAATGTCGTGACTCCTGCCGCGGGCGGACAAAGTTCAACCGCCGCGTGGCGCGTGGTGCGGGGACCTTATTTCAGCGCGATGGGCGTCAAGCTCCTGCAGGGCCGGTTGCTCGACGTTACCGATCGCCCGGACTCGCTGCTGGTCGCGGTGGTCGATGACGCCTTTGCGCTGCGATATTGGCCGGCGGAGGGAACGGCGCTCGGCCAGCAGGTGCGCTGCGGCGAGGGCGGCAGCGCCCAGACCCGGACCATCGTCGGCATCGTGCATCATGTGAAGCACCGGGGTCCGGGGCAGGAGTCGCTGCCGGAAGTTTTCGTGCCGCAGTCGCAGGCGTATCAACGGGGCATGTACACCGTCGTCAAAACCGACGGAGCCGTCAATTTGGCGCCTCTCGTTCGGAGTGAGTTGGCCCGCGTCGACCCGACCATCCCGATGTATTTCATCGAAACCATGGAGCAGCGCTTCGCAACGCAGATTGCGCTGCCGCGGTTCACCGCAGGCTTGGTCGGTGCGTTCGCCGGGCTGGCCCTGGTACTTTCCGGAGTGGGCATTTTTGGCGTCACCGCCTATTCGGTGGCTCAACGGTCGCGCGAATTCGGCATCCGTGCCGCGCTCGGCGCATCACGGCTCCACGTGGTTCGGTTGGTGCTGGGCCGCAGCGGACGTCTCGCCGTGATCGGTGGCATCGTCGGTGCCGTTGTGGCGCTTCAGCTCGCCGAGCTCATGAAGAGTTTGCTCTTTGGCGTGGATCCCCTCGACGCCCCCACGCTGCTGATCGCGGCGGTGACCATTGTTCTTACCGCGGTCCTGGCTTCCCTTGTCCCACTCGTTCGTGCCCTGCGCGTCAGTCCGGTCGAAGCGTTGAAAGCCGAATGACCGCCGAGTGAGTAGCGGGCATCGGGTGGCGAGTAGCGGGCAGACGAAACAGCGTTCGCGTGATCCCCGGGACCGCCGGGGCCCCACCCCGGCATTTCCGTTCTCAGTCAGCGCTCAGCATTCCGCCCTCCGCTCTTGGCTGCGTTCACTATTCCCGAATGCCTTGATTTCTTTTCGTGTTCTTTCGGGTGTTTCGTGGACCAATCATCTCCTCCCGGGCGCGGACAAGTTTGCGAATTGCGGAAAAAAGATTCGTCGCTTACGAAACGCTTCCCGATCAGCACCGAAACCGAAGGCCGGTTCGTTTGCCATCGGTCAAAAAAATTGCCATGACCGACCCGACTAAACCCACGCCAGCTTCACCCGGCAGCGAAGATGCTGCCTTGCTTCCGTCTCCTCCGCTGGGCTACTTCCCGGTCGGACTGTTTGGTGCGGTGATGGGATTGACTGGTTTGAGTATTGCGTGGCGTCTGGCGCACACCCACTTCGGCACGCCCGAATGGATCGCCACCGTCGTGGGGATTATGGCGGTCGTGACTTTTGTTGCCGTGGGAATCGGCTATGTCGTGAAAGTTTTCACCGCATCTGCGATGGTGAAGGCGGAATTTCGTCACCCGATTCTGGGCAATCTTTTTGGCACGATTTTGATCAGCCTGCTTTTGCTGCCGATCTTACTGGTTGCCTTCAGTCCGTTGCTCGCCCGGATCATGTGGGTGACGGGTGCGGTGGGCATGCTGGTCTTTGCGTGGCTGATCGTGACGCGCTGGATGAGCGAACGACAACAGCTCGCCCACGCTACGCCCGCCTGGATTGTCCCGGTCGTGGGGCTGCTGGATGTGCCGCTCGCTATGCCCTCACTGGGCCTGCCTCCCATGCCCGGGGTCATGATGGCATCGCTGGCCATCGGGCTTTTCTTCACGCTGCCACTTTTCACCCTGATCCTGATGCGGCTGGTCTTTGAGCCGCCCCTGCCGAATGCACTGGCGCCCTCATTGGTGATTCTGGTGGCGCCGTTTGCAGTCGGCACCTCGACCTATGTTGTGACGACCGGTCATGTCGATGGGTTTGCGCAGTCGCTTTTTGCCCTCGCTGTTTTTATCCTCGCAGTGGTGATTGGCCGCTTGCGCCATCTCGTCGGTTGCTGCCCGTTTAAGGTTTCATGGTGGGCCGTGGGATTTCCGCTGGCAGCTTCGGCCATCGCCGCCCTTCGCCTGGCCTCGGCAGACCCCGGAATGATCGTCGACGGGCTCGCCGTGATCCTGCTGGCTCTCGCTTCCGTGGTGATGACCGGCCTGCTGGTCCGCACCTTGATTGGGGTCGCACGAGGCGAAATGCGCGTCATGAGCCAGTGAACCGAGGATAACAGGGGAAGGCGGCAGAGCGCGTAGGGTGTTTTCGGAAAAACGGGAGAGCGCGCTTTCACTTGGCCGGCAGTCGATCGTTTTTATTCCGACACCAGGGAATAATCGACATCTTTTGCCCTCGTTGCGATTTGACGTTCAAGTTGTCGTGTAAACATTCCGGGTAACCCCGCCCACACCTGCCATGCAAGCGATTCTCCTTCCTTTCCCATCCCTCCTGCGACGCGGAGTGCTGCTTCTTGCCTTCTCCCTGGCGGGTTTCGCCTCCGCTGTCCCGACGCAGACGGTGGGAGTCGTCTCGATCAAGCCCGAGAACCCCTATCTCTTCTACGGCGGCCGGATCGCACGCGATGAAGACCAGCAGCAGGTGACGATGGGATGGAGTGGCGCGCAGGTCTGTTTGCGTTTCAAAGGCACGTCTGTGACTCTGCGAATGACCGACGACACCCACGACAACTTCGTGGTCGCCTGGGTGGACGGCAAACCGCTTGATAAAATCCGCCTGGACTCACCCGACGGAATTTACCCGCTCGCCACCGATCTGAAACCAGGCGAGCACACGGTCGAGGTGGTGCGTGTGACCGAATGTTTTCTCGGTCTGACACATTTCAGGGGATTTACCTTGGATGACACGGGGGTCGCGCTGCCTTGGACACGTCCGGCCGATCGTCGCATCCTGTTCATCGGCGACTCAATTACCTGCGGTTATGGCGTCGAGGTGAATGATCCCAAAGCTCCCTTCACGGCATCGACCGAGAATTTCTGCGACAGCTACACCGGACTCACCGTCCGCGCGCTCCAGGCGGATTATCTGGTGGTCGCCCGGTCCGGCATTGGCATGGTCCGCAATTACGACGGACCGTTCGAGGGGAGCGACGACACGATGCCGGTGGTTTATCCCAAGCTGTTTTATCACGTGGCAGATTTGTTGTGGAATCCCACCCAGTTCTCACCGCAGGTGATCTGCCTCAATCTGGGCACAAATGATTTTAGCACGAAGGGTGTGAACCAGGAAAAGTTTGACGCCACCTATGCCGAGTTCGCCGGGAAACTCGCGGCCGACTATCCCGAGTCCAGGCTGGTGCTGTTGCAGGGCCCCATGGACAATGGCGAGGCGCTCAGCGCGGCGCTGAAGCGCATTCACTATTCTCTGGCCGAAAAATATCCCGGCCGTGTAACGCTTTTCACGCTCAGTCCGCAGGGCGACCTCGGCTATGGCGCGTCGTATCATCCGAACCGCGCGCAGTCGCAGCGCAACGCCTCCGAATTGATCGCGTACCTGACGAAGCTGATGAGTTGGAAGTGACGCCCGTCTGCGAAGCACAGCAGTCGAATACGCTGGCTTGGTGGACGGGCGGCGACTTCCCGGGACCGCTGAGCCCGGCAGGTCCGATCCCACCATCACTCCGCGCTCTCCAACCTTCGCGCTACTTTCGAGGATCTTTGACGGAAGCCTCGGAAAGGGTGTAGTCGGCCTTGTTCAAAACGTGGGTTCCGGCCAACACCATCACGTCGCCCAGCGCCAGTCGGGCCACGAGTTCGGAGTCGTTTTCCTGGGCGACGAGAAAGGGGAATTCCATCCGGTCGGTATTCACGTAGGGAAATACGCCTTTGGCTTTAACCGAGCGCGTGATCGCCAGACGACCTTGCGTATCGTCGATGCACACCTGCACCGCCCGGGCCAGGGCGGTTCGCATGGCGTCCGCAAAACGGGTTCCGGTCATCCAACCGTCGGCGCCTTCGATCGTGAACTCGCCGGGAGCCCGCGCGAAATAGCGAACGGACCACGATTTGTTGATGTCAGCAGCGGGAATTTCCGCACGCAGCATGGCGTAGAGTCGCGCCTGGCCGGACTTCGTGACAGTGAAGACGGCATACGGCGACAACTGCAGGGGAGCGGGCGCGGGCCGCAAGCTCCAGCCGGGTGCCCGCTGCGCGGTGATCGCCTGCTCGACGGCCTCACGGGTGAGCGTGCCCAGGTCAGTCGCGGAGCTGTGGGTGGACCCGCCAAAACGCGTTTCGGCCGAAGATCGGTTGGCGGAATCGGCTACCATCACCCCGACCACTCCGAAGAGCATGCCCCAGCCCAATCCTTTTTGGTGACCACTGATGATGATCTGACGCGGTTCGTCGTAGAACACCCCGATTGGGAGTTCGCTCATTTTCGACATCGGTTTGGAGACAATCGCCACCTCGACGGGTTTTCGAGGGGTGGGATAGTCGGCGATCCGGTTATACGACGCGCAGGCGGAAAAAAACAGCGCGACGGAGCTTAGGCTGACAACAGCAATGATGCGATGGAGCATGGGGGGTGAAGATTAAGGCGGAGCCGAAGCAATGACTTTTGGCCCGTGCGATCATCACGACAAATTTTCCGCGGAGTGGCGAGCATCGAGTGGCGGGTAGCGAGTAGCCAGGTGGAGCGCGTTGTCCCCAACGCGCGGGTTTGGTCCCGGCGACCGCCGAACCCCAGCCCGGCGTTTCCGTTTGCTCCACAAAAATCCGTCAGCGCTCCGCCTTTGGCCGTCCGCATTCCGCTCAGCTCTTCACGCCTCAGCCCGCCGCCAGCAACCGTCGCCGGGCATTGCTCGCATCCGTCCTGGGTGGGGCCCCGAATAGCCGCCGGTATTCACGGCTGAATTGCGAGGGGCTTTCGTAGCCGACATCGAACGCGATGCTGGCGGCATCGGCACTTTCCGCCAGCAGGCGGTGTCGCGCTTCCTGGAGTCGCAAACGTTTTTGAAACTGCAGCGGGCTTAGATTCGTGACCGCCCGAAAATGACGGTGAAACGTCGGCGCACTCATGCCGGCCACCCGGGCCACGCGCTCTATGAGCATGGCCTCCTTGTAGTGCTCACGGATCCAATCGATGCCCCGGCGCACCTGGGACAGGGGACTTTTCGGCATCCCGAGCTGCCGGATCGTGTCGGCGTGCCCGCCTTGCAGGAGCAGGAAAAGGATCTCGCGCTCGATCATCGGCGCCATGATCGGAATGTGCTGCGGCCGGTCCAGCAAACGCACCAGTCGGAGTGACGCATCGAACAGTTCATTCTCCGCCCGCGCCACCGCCACGCCCGGGGAGGAACTCCGCGCGGGATCCGCCTTGGGTGCCCCGAGTAGAATTTCCGCTATGACCTTGGGATCGAGCGCCAGCGTGAAACCAAAATAAGGCGCCTCGATCACCTGCGCGATCAACGGCAGATCGGCCGACGTAATGAGATAGTCACGCGGCCCGTAGACAAAATCCTCCCGTCCCAACCACACGCGTTTGCGTCCGGCCCCAAGCATGCAAAAAAGCGGCGAATAACTTACGGCCGACGGCCGGTTGACTTTGTCGAAGCGGAGCAGCGTCAGCTTGGGGATCGGACTTTGCAGCGATTCTCCCCGGCAGTGACGGCTTAGGATCTCCTTCAATTCGCTCATGCGCTCTCACGATGAGCGGTCCCTCTTCTCAGGTCAAAGGTCATCGCCATGCAATCGCGGGAACCTGGTCACCGTGTGATCGGTTTAGGCAAGAAGCCGAGCGCCTTGGTCTACCGCTCCTGTCCGCGCTTCGGGTAAGGTGGGCACCGTCAACCCAACCCTTCAACCGATAAAAAAGACACTCCCATGAAAACGAATAAAACCTGGTTCATCACTGGAACTTCCCGCGGCTTCGGCACCATCATTGCCCAGGCCGCCCTCGCGGCCGGCGACAACGTCATTGGCACCGGCCGCCGGGCCAACGATGTCGTCCGTGCGCTCGGTACCTCCGGGCGGCTTCTCGCGGTCGATCTCGATGTCAACGACGAGGCCGCGGCCGCGGCGGCCGTGAAGGCCGGCGTCGACCGCTTCGGTGGCATCGATGTGCTCGTGAACAACGCCGGCTTCGGCATTCTCGGCGGTGTGGAAGAAACCCCTGCGGCCGATGTCGAGGCGGTTTTCCGCACCAACGTCTTCGGCCTCCTCAGCGTCACGCGCGCCGTCCTCCCGCAAATGCGCCGGCAGCGCTCCGGTCATATCGTCAACATTTCGTCGATCGGCGGCTATCAATCGTTTGTTGGCTGGGGCATCTACTGCGCCACCAAGTTTGCCGTCGAGGGCATCACCGAGGCACTGGCGCTCGAACTCGCGCCGCTCGGGATTTTCGCCACGACGGTCGAGCCTGGCTTCTTCCGCACCGATTTCCTCGATGCGAAATCACTGACCACCGCCAAAAATTCGATTGCGGATTACGCCGCCACGGTGGGCGCCATGCGGAGTGCGATGAGTGATGCGAATCATCAGCAACCGAACGATCCCGCGAAGATCGGACCGGCGCTGCTGAAGCTGGTGAATCATCCGAAGCCCCCGGTGCGTCTACCCCTCGGTGCCGACACCGTGGAAGCGATCGAAAAGAAAAACGTCTTCGTATCCCAGGAACTCGCCGCCTGGCGCGACGTTGCCGTCTCGACGCAATTCTGAGGTGGAAGGCGGGCATCGAGTAGACAGATTGGTTGGCCCACGAAAACATACGAAACGGCACGAAACCCGTGAGACGGATTCGCCTCAATCAGCCGTCAGAATCCCCCCTGCGCAACTCTCCGCACATCCCATTTTTCACGCCGGGAAAGCCAATCGCAGGGATGGGCAAAAAGCCGCCACTTTGCTGTAAAGCATTCCGATCTTCCCGCTCAACCATTCGCATTGATTCGCGTGATTCGCGGGCAGTCCTCTCGAAAGCTAACGAGGCTTCATTAGTTTTTGGTGCAATGTTGCCGTTTCCTCATCGAAGGGAAACAGGGTTTCGATGCGCAGTTCCTGCGCAGCCACGGTTTGGGCCGTGCCCACGGTGGTTACCAGGGAGAAGTAGCGGAGAATTTTTCCGTCTTTGCGAAAGCCCAAGGGAATGACGGGATGCCCTGTCGACACGGGGTCGACCTCAAACAGGCCGGGTTTCTTCCAGTCTTCCCGGACGCCGGGATAAGCGAGGAGCGCGTCGAGCAGTGCGTGGGTCTTCTGGTCCCTGACTCCGCCTGTCGTCTCCCGATACACGCGTTGCAAAAGACTTTTCGCGGCAATCTCCCAGTCGGCGACAAAGGGCCGCATGCCCGACGGATCAAAAATCAGATGCAGCATATTGCGCGGTCCTTTTCGCGCGGACATATCGATGAATTTTCCGAAAAAACGCGGGGCGGCTTCGTTGGTCGTGACGACATTCCAATAACGATCCAGCACGACGGCCGGAAATGGTTCATGCTGGCGAAGAATGCAGTTAATCGCGTTCGTGATTGTGTTCATCTCAGCGGCATTCCACGGGGTCTCCGGATAAACCGGAGCGTAACCGGCTGCGACGAACAGTTGATTGCGTTCCCGGAGCGGTACATCGAGCGCCTCCATGAGGCATCGCAAAGTCTCGCGACCCGGTGTGCTGCGTCCGTTTTCCAAAAAACTGATCTGTTTTTGGGAGATGCCCGTATCGAGTGACAGGTCGAGTTGACTCCTGGCGCGGATCTCGCGCCAGTAACGCAGGAGATCGCCCAGGTTGCCCGCAGGCGGAAGACGCGACGTTTTTGCGAAGGAAGAGGAGGGAAGCGAAGACATGCAGATATTACCTCGGAGGTAATTGAGGGCGGACTGGCAATGCGGTATCTTGAGCCGTCAAGCACAGGAACTTCAACCGTCTCTTAATCATTATGAATCATTTTCCCGTCCACACCCAGGCATCTGCTCCCCGTGAGTCGCAGCCGGTTTTGCAATCGCTCAAGGAAATCTTCGGCTTCGTGCCCAATCTCGCCGGCGTCATGGCCGGTTCACCGACTCTCATCCAGGGCTTCATCGGTCTGTTTCAACGGGTGCATGCGGGCTCGTTCAACGAGACGGAAATTCAAACGGTTCTCCTGACCAACGCGGTCGCCAACGGCGCATCGTGGCCCACGGCGTTTCATACCGCCCTGGCACTGAAACACGGCGTCACCCCGGCGGATGTGCAGGCGATCCGGGAAGTCAGGGCACCGGCTGACCGCCGGCTGGCGGCGCTCTCCAGCCTCGCCCGATGTTTGATTGAAACACGCGGTCGGATCGAACCTGCGGTCCTGGACGCGGCGTACGAGGCCGGCTATCAGCCCAGACAGGTGCTCGAAGTGATCGCGATTGTCGCGGCCTCCACGCTGACGAACTACGTGAGCAATATCGCGACCCCGCCGCTGGAAGCGTCATTGCAGGAGCATCAGTGGAATCCGCCGACGAATAAATGAATTTTGATTGCCCACGAAACACACAAAAGGACGCGAAATTCGATCAAGCGTCAGCTGATCCCAATGCTTTTCACGCCAAGGTCGCAGAGTAAGGCAAAAATCAACCATCCGCATGCCTTGCGACCATGGCGATCCTGGCGTTAAATACTCGCTGCTTCGGTCGAATCCATTTGCGTCAATTCGCGTGATTCGCGGGTGCCCATTATTTCGTGTCCTTTTGTGTGTTTCGTGGGCCAAAACTCCGTTGGCCACTCCCCGGTTGCACGTCCGCCGGCCCTGACTAGTTTGCGCGCATGAATCTTCAACTCGACGGCCAACTGGCCCTGGTCACGGCTTCCACCAAAGGCATCGGTCATGCAATTGCCCGCGCACTCGCGGCGGAAGGCGTCCGTGTTATCGTCAACGGAAGGACGGCCGCCGGCGTCGACGACGCGGTGCAGCGTATTCTCGCTGCGGTGCCGGCGGCGAAACTCGAGAAGTTTTCCGGCGACCTCTCGCAAGCTGATGTGGCCGGCCGGTTGGTGGCCGCGTTTCCCTCGGTCGACATTCTCATCAACAACCTCGGCATCTTCGATCCCAAGCCGTTTCGCGACATCGCGGACGCGGAGTGGCAGCGCTTCTTCGACGTCAACGTGCTGAGCGGCGTGCGCCTCAGCCGGCTCTATTTTGACGGGATGCTGCAGCGCAACCGCGGGCGCATCGTGTTCATCTCGAGCGAGAGCGCGCTGCACATTCCCTCGGAGATGATCCATTACGGCATGACCAAGACCGCGCAGCTGGCAGTGGCCCGCGGACTCGCCGAACTGACCGCCGGCACGGCCGTGACAGTGAATTCCGTGCTGCCCGGCCCCACGCGTTCAGAAGGAGTGGCGGATTTTGTCGACAAGCTCAGCGGCGGTAAACCCTTCGCGGCTTTTGAGCAGGAGTTCTTTGAGAAAGTGCGACCGACCTCGCTGCTCAAACGGTTTGAGACGGTGGACGAAATCGCCAGCCTCGTGGCCTTCGTCTGCAGTCCACTCGCCGCCGGCATGAACGGATCCTCCATCCGCGTGGAAGGCGGTCTGGTAAAAGCGATCGCGTAAGGATTGATCGTCCTGAAAACAGGGGGCGAGAATGCGTCAGGTTTTCAATTCAGAATACACAATTTCCTGCTGTGTATTTCGTGTTTTCCGTGGTTACTGATGCCGAGGTGTTCGGTTGTGATAACCCAAGGCCGATGAGGGCATCGGCCCCTACCGCTAAAAATTAACTTCGCGTTATTTGTGTGTTTAGCGGGCACTTTTCCGAGATGCCGGTGACTTGGGGCTCACTGTTCCGTTTGTTTTTCGTGAAATTTCGTGTGTTTCGTGGGCGATAGTTTCCGGACTCTTCAACTCGCCGATTGCGCTTCATCCGGTTCGCGTCTTTCTTCCGTCAGTGTCCTGATCCTGCTTCGCTTTACCGGGGGCAGGGTTGAACTCTTCCCCATGCCATCTTCTCCTGCTGCCCGTTCGCCGCGTGCGTTGATCGTTGGCCTCGTGGTCGTCATTCTGATCGGTGCCGGCGCATTCTTTTGGTGGCGGCAGACGCGCGCGCCTGATGCGGACGGGGTGACGGCTTTCCTCAACCAGACGGTGGGGAGCGATCGGATTCTGTTTTCGGTCGAAAAACTGGAAACCCTCGCGCACAGCGACGCAGGCTGGAAAATGCTCGTCGCCGCGAAGGCGCGGACCATCGAACCGCTCTACGCAAAAATTAATCCGGCCGACTATCTGGCAAAAACGCTCCGGCTCGATCCGGTCACGCTGGGCGAAGCGCGGCGATTACTGACCAAGCCGGACGCATCCACTCCATCGGACACGCCAGGCATCGCGCCGATTCCGGCCGACCCTTATCAAGCCATCCTTCTCCAGGTAACTTCGCCCGCCGGCACTGCGCTGAATTTCAATGGCGTGTTGGACGCACACCGCGAGAACGGCGCCTGGAAATTCACGCTGGTCTCGGGTGACTTCGAAGGCGCAGGCGCTTCCGGTGCGGCGCGCTCCACGTTTGGCAAACCTTCCTATGCCGTCGGTGACGTGGCCGATGAACCCAAGCTGCATGCGCTCATTGCCGATTTCGAAGCTTTCGGAGGTCGCGTGGCTGAGCAGAGGAAAAATGTCGAATCCGCCCGCGTGGCGGAGCGTCGCAAAGCGTTTCTCGCCCGGATCGCCCCGGGACAGGTTTTCGGGGGAACGGCCGTGGCAGCAGGAACCACGCGGGAAGCGCCGCTCTATCTCGAAATCACCGGTCGCCCTTCTGACAACGCGGTGAGCGCGGTCCTGCGGAACGATAACAGCTGGCATGTCGTGCGTGTGTTCCAAGGCTCCTGGAGTGCGGATGAAAAATTCGAGGTGCCCTCGCGTTTGGCGCGGGCCAAGTCCTGGC
>JBEHXD010000004.1:0-38069 GCA_048498875.1 Verrucomicrobiota bacterium | reverse complement strand
CGCAAGTGGAAATCCGATGAAGATTAAATTGGCGATCCGTCAAATTGTTCCAGAATATCAACCCTACACGAATTTTGCCGTGCCTCAACCTTCAACGGAGAACCTGGCCCAATCACCCAGCACCATTGAGATACGGCGGGGGGATGCAACCGCCTCCTTTTCAACCTCACTAAATGTAACCGAGCAGGGTGCACAAGCGCACCCCAACTGACGAAATTGAAATTGAGCCGCCAAAAAAGGCCGCCTTTTTTCCTGCTTCAAAAACAATGAACGATAACACTTCTGCTGAAACCTACACTGATGATGGCGGCATCGACATCGCAGAGCTCTTCCGCCGGTTAAAACGAGGATCGTTTCTTATCGTCGGGCTCGCGCTTCTGGGAGCCGCAATTGGCTCCATTGCGTTTGTTGCCGCAGGTCCGTTTCAGATGATTACTACGTCGACCCGGGTGGTTTTTAGTTTTAGCGGCTTTGAAAAGGGCGAGTACCCGGATAAATCGAAGTTCCAACCAGACGACCTACGCTCGCCCGAAATCGTTGGCGAAGCACTCAAGCGTAAAGGAAGCGACGTGAGCGAGGCACTGCAAAGTAAAATCCGATCCGCGTTGACCATAGAGGGAATAATTCCGGACAACATCGTAAAGGAGCGCGACAAACTACGCGCGAGTGGCATCGCTCCGCGGCTCTATATTCCCGACGAATATACCATTACGCTATCCCTTCGACGAGATTTTCCCTTATCGATCAGAGACCGGGAGTCCTTGTTGAGCGAAATTGTGCACGTTTATCAGGAAAAGTTTACGCGAACCTACCTTACCCTTCCCCTCAGCTTTGGCAAAGCATTCGAAGCTTTGAATGGAGCTGATTACTTCGACTACGAGCTGGTGCTCGGGCAGGAAAGCCAAAACATTAACGCCTTTCTTTCAATGATGGCAGGGAACCCTCCGCGGACGACTGATCAGGAAATCACGCAAGGTAGTGCAAGCCGGACATTCCGATCCCCTCGTACTAACCTGTCGTTCGCAGATCTGCTGAAGGAAAATCAACTTTTCACTCAAATACGTCTTAACGAGACTTTGGGCCTGATTCGCCAAAACGGGTTATCGAAAGACCGGAAAATCGCTCTCTTAAAAATGGACTATTACCTCAAAACGTTGAGCGACGAGGAAAACAAGGCGTCCGAAGAAGAAAAAGTCGTTCAGTCCCTGCTAAAACAGAGCCAGGAACGAACCCAGAATTACGTTCTCGGAATCAAATCCCAAGGAAACCAGCAACGCCCCGATTCGCCCCTCGTTGACCAAGGATTGATTGATTCGCTGCTCGCAAATGATGCGAACAACTTTCTTGTTCGGCGCGCACTCGACGCCAGTCTTAAGACAAGAAATATTCAATCTGAAAGGGCTATCATGCAGGATCGTCGCAATAACATGGAAACCTTTATAAAAAGCGACACCGACCAAAAAACAGAAGCCCTCGATCAATTTCAGAAATCACTGGAGGCACTTAAAAAGGTGTACAACGGATTGATGAATGACATCCGAATTACGTATGAGGACTACCAGCATCAGCAATTTGGCGACGCAATCCGCATTAGCATGCGGATAAAAACAGAAAATTTTTACCGGGGTCTCGCATTTGCAGGCATTGCCGGATTGGGCACAGGACTCGCCGCGGGCTTGGGATTCAGCCTGCTGGGAATCACACTGATTCGGCCGAGACAAAATTAACCATCCGAAGGCGCCTTGTTCCCAAAGGGGCGGCAGGGCGGCCTTATCTATGACGCCAGCGAACACGGTTTTCAGCCCTTCTTGGCGTCGGGGATTGCTTGTCTTTGCCATTGCCTTAGCAGGATTCTGCCTGCCCCAAGAGATACCGCTTGAATGGTATCCGCTCAACGAGCCGGGTAACGACATTGATTATCTGGAGATTTCGTGTGCGGCCGACGGCACAGGCGGCGTTCAGATTCTATACGACGCGGGCAAAGGATGGAATGAGCGCGATTCAATTCGGTTTCCAATTTCGGCCACCTCTCAAACCTACACCTACGATTTTCCCCTGCCCGACGCGCCGATGATGGATCTCCGACTCGCACCCTTGAGTGGAGGCGGGACTCTCACCATTCGGCAAATGCGGATCATTGATCGGCGAGGCACGGAAATGCGAAGATTTACCCGGGAAACGTTCGAGCCGGTTTCCCAAATTGCTTCGATCGATCCGCTGCCCGATGGGTGGAAAATTGTTTCCGAAAAGAATGCAACGGCTCCGTTGGTCCACATTCCCCTCGCCGCTCCCCTCCTCGCCAAAGGGATCAATCACCGCAACCTTCTTCGCTGCGTTTATTCATCCAGTTACCTCGCATTAATGCTTTGGATTTTGTTATTGGCGGCGCTTTTCACTTTTTACCGCCCACACGGCTGGTCGGACGCGTTTTCGCACGTGGGCTTTATGGCCATTGTTGCCATCCTGTTTTCAGTCGCAGGGAATCGCGGACTCATCAAAAATTCCGTGCGTTACGCACTTTTTGTACCGCCGGTCATTGCCCCTGGCGCCGCATTGGAGTTTGATCTGCGCATCGAACAGCCCTTGGCCGCCCAGCTATTTTGGGATACTGGAAACGGTTTCAGGGAAGAGGACAGCATTCGTTGCAAATACGCACCTCATTCGAATCTGCAAACGATCAGCATCCCGCTTCCTTCTCTTCCATTAAAACAATTGAGGTTCGACCCTCTCGATGGAGACGCAACGGTGGTAATCCGTGGAATAAAAGTGGTCGACCAGGCGAAACGGACAGTAGCGGTAATACCCCTGAAAGAACTTCAGGCTGAGTCTCAAATTGCCCAATGCAGTGTGAATGATGAAGCCCTGACGATCGTTCCAGTCCCGGGCTCCAAAGACCCCATCCTCGGCTTCACCGCCACGGCCGTGACGGCGATCAACCAAGCCGTGAAAATCCAGAACCATAAATAGCCTGCGGAATAACTCCTGCAGAAGAAACGGGCTCAAGTCCGGCAACGACGTCCCCGTACAAACCAAGCTGTTGAAAAGCCCGATAGCGCATCACGAAGATCCCTCCGAACATGGTCTCGGCCACCAAAAAAATAATCGCCAAAATCCGTAACCTCACCGGGTGGCTGGGATGGTGCGCCATTTTGGTGACGATCGCGCGGGCGGGAGAGGAAACCGTTCGTTACACCATGTTGAACGTGGCGGGCGAGATCGGTCAGGCGGATTGCCATCTCCTTCAATTTCCAGACGGCACCACTGTTTTGATCGATGCCGCGGACGGCGTGGATACCCCCGGTGCCGCCGTACGCAATTTGCAACACCTGCAGATCCACCGGATTTCGCTCGTCGTGATCAGCCACTTCCATCGCGACCATTATGGCCGGCTGTTGGATATCCTGAACTCCGGTATCGTTGTGGAACGCGTGGCGCTGAATGTGCCCGACAAAACAGCGGCAGACCGCGAAATCCCCTGGGGGTGCAATCTCAGCGATGTACAGTCCCTCCTTTCGGACTTAACCGGCCGCAAAATTCCATACTTCACCCCCAAAGCGGGTGAGCGCATCCTTGAAATCAAAAGTGAAGGGCAAACCACGATGGGGATCGATGTTCTTTGCTGCTACGACGGACTGCATACTCCCATCGGACCCACAGATGTTAACGATACGAGTATTATTATGCGGGTATTCAACGGCAACACCCGGGTGTTGTTCACCGGAGACTTGAACCATGCACTCGGTGCTTATCTGGCGAAATCGGACATCGATCTCCGCGCCGACGTGCTGAAGGCGCCCCACCACGGAACCGATGGAACCGCACCCAATGAGTTTTATGAGCGAGTGGAAGCCAAAGCAGTACTGGTTCCCTCACCTAAGGCTTTGTGGGAATCTGCCCGCAGCATGCGAACACGGAATTACTTCATCGAGCATCACGTCCCTTGTTACGTCAGCGGTATCAACGGTAATGTAACCATCATTTTGGGTAAGGACAGCTACAGGATCGAGTCCGAACGCTAAATCCATCCGATGCTCGGCCCCCCCCGCGGACTGGCCATGGAAGTCATCGCTGCACGATACCGCTAACTGCGGAGGAGGAGCCAATCACCCGCTAAAGTCTGGCCATAAATATGCCAGCCATGGCGAGGGTTGTCCCCATCGCCGTCGTTACGCCCTCTTTCGTTGTAAACCTTTACTTGCCGATCGGGTCCAGACGTTAAACAGTCCCTTGATCACAATGCTGCGCCGTTTCATACCCTTTGTTCCCGATCTGTGGATGAATCGCGCGCTCCTCTGGCAGTTCACCCTGCGCAATGTGGAATTACGCCACAAAGGCAGTCATCTCGGACTGATCTGGTCGTTTCTCAGCCCGTTGTTGATGCTGGGACTCTACGTCGTGGTCTTTGGACTTATTTTTGAGGGAAAATTTGGCGTGCTTCCCGAAGAGGGCCCGACGGACTATGCGCTGGGGATCTTCTTTGGCCTGACGCTTTTTCAGTTTATCGCGGAAGTCATGGGGATTGCACCCCTGATTATCATTTCGAATCCCAACTTCGTGAAGAAAGTGGTTTTTCCACTGGAAGTGTTACCCGCGTCAAATGTGGGTGCGGCCGTTTTTCATCTTCTCATCGGACTCACCCTGGCGCTGATCGGTCTGCTGGTCTGCGGCCGCCCCGTACATCTCGAACTGCTCTGGCTGCCGGTGATCATTGCTCCGCTGATCCTGCTGGGCCTGGGCATCGCTTGGTTCCTGTCTGCACTCGGTGTTTTCCTGCGCGATATCGGACAGGTCATGCAGTTTTTAACCCTGGCATTGATGTACGCCAGCGCGGTTTTCTTTCCGATTTCCAGGATCAAGGAACCCTATTGGAGTATTCTTCGTTTTAATCCCATCCTGCTTGCCATCGACATGGCCCGGAACACAGCGCTCTGGGCCCAGCCTATCAACCTCCGTCACCTGACTTATCTCTACGTCGCCGGCTTTGCCTGTTGCTTGATCGGATACCTCGCGTTTCGACGGATGAAATCGGCCTTTGCCGACGTAATTTAATACCCGTCACATATTGTTCAGATGACCATCCAGTCCTCCAGTCAACCGATGTCACGCTTGGTTTTGTCGACCGGACCTCAGCTACGTCGACGAATGCTGTGAAGATTCTCTGCTTATTCGTCCGGCATGGAACCACCGCCTACCCCGAATCCCTTGCGGTGCTTGATCAGTGGTACCGAAAGCATGCCCTGCTGGACCAGCGCACCCTTTGGATTCTCGACAACGAGCTGCCAGCCGGTTCGCCACCGCAAACCCTGTGGGACAACGTGGTTCTCCGGGGCGGCGACAACCGCGCGTGGGAATTTTCGACCTGGGCGCACGCCATCAATGAAGCGCAGACCACAGGCATGAAATTTGACGTCGTGCATTTTGTAACATCGGCGTTCAACACGATCTACACCGGTTACCTCGATCATTTTTTCCCTGACATGCTGACCTATGTTCAGGAAAGAAGTGTGTGTCTGGGCCACATTGATCTGTACCGCTTTCCGGTTACAGTAGGCGGAGAGCAATCCCACGCCTGGATCCGCAGTTGTTTCTTTTTTCTCCCCTGGTCGCGTATTTTTGAGCTCTCGCCCTGGGCCGCCTACCAGGACCCGGACGCTTTTTTCTCCCGGCCGGAGTCGCGCGAATTCCGATCTGACGCCCCTATCGATCGCGGTTATCAGGAAAAGATCACGCGCTGGCTCGAAGGACGGGAAATCGGTGGTCATAGCTGGCACTCGCCCGTCAGCCAGGGGCCTCAGGAAAACATCCGGTTTCAGCGAAAGACCCTCGCAATCGTGAATGAACACAGCCTTGCCATCACCCTGAGAAAGGCCGGAATACGCCTGACTGATCTGTGCTGGCTCCATTCCTTCCGCGCCACCCCGGTATCCATCATCTCCGATCCACCTTCCGAAATAATTCAGGAATCAATCCGCCGCCAACTTCTCGGATTCCAAAATCCCATCGAGACCACTGACCGCAGCCATGCCTTGTGACATTACCAGCATTTCCCAATGAGCGGTGAAATTGCCATTTCGGTCGATCACGTCAGCAAGTCCTACCGGCTCTGGGAGAATCCCTCGGCCCGTTTGACCGCGCCCCTGCTGGAAATGATGGCGCGAATGCTTCCGGGATTTTTCGGTATCAAATCCGCCTTGCACGCCCGCAGCAAGCGGCTGTCCCGTGATTTCTGGGCGCTTCAATCCCTCACTTTTCAAGTGAGAAAAGGGGAAAGTGTGGCCATTATCGGACGCAACGGCTCCGGTAAGTCGACGCTGCTGCAAATTATCGCCGGGACACTCCAGCCCACCACGGGCAAGGTCCAGGTCAACGGCCGGATTGCCGCGCTGCTGGAGTTGGGGAGCGGATTTAATCCTGAGTTCACCGGTCGCGAAAATATCCACCTCAACGCCACGCTTTTCGGACTCACCCAGAAGGAAATCGGCCGTCGCTTCACTGAAATCGTCGCCTTTGCCGAACTCGAGGAATTCATCGATCAACCGGTCAAAACCTATTCCAGCGGCATGGCTGTCCGCCTGGCCTTTGCGATCGCGGCGCACATCGATCCCGACATTTTGATCGTCGACGAAGCCCTCTCAGTCGGCGATGCACGCTTCCAGCTCAAGTGCGCGCGAGCCATCGACCGGTTCATCGCCAGTGGCGTCACTCTTTTGTTTGTGTCCCATGACTCCTCCATGGTGAAGCGGCTGTGCCGGAGCGCGATTCTGCTGGAACGCGGGCAGAGGGTCTACAGCGGAAATCCCAACGACGTGGTCAACCTGTATTCAAAGTTGACCGCCGAAAATGGTTCGGTGGAAGGTCTGAAATCCGACATTGCCGCACTCGACGCCTCCAACCCGGTTGCCGCCGGAAACTTAATCAGCACGGACCAACCGGTCGTTGCCCCGGGCAAAGCCGACCATCGGACCCTGTCCCTGCCTCCTGTTTCCACGGCCGAAGAGCAAACGCTTCAACTCCGCCTCAAGGCCATGGAGACAATCTGGCGGGCTCATCCCCATCATCCCGAACTCGACCGGCGCGCCGCCGAACTGTTGCAGAACGAAAGACTGCACGTGCAGGTCCAGGGCAAGGAATTCACCTACGGCGGACAACTGGGACAGATCGTGACCCTCTCCGTACTCGATGCGGAGGGACAGTCACGCACCTGGTTTACCACCGGGGAATCGGTTTGTGTACGAATGGTGGTCGAGGCCGCTGAAACATTTCACGAACCCATTTTCGCTCTCACCATCAAAAATGTGGCCGGAGTGGAAATCTATGGGACCAATACCCTCTTCGGCAAGCAACCGGCGGCGCCCATGGCAGCGGGTTCGCAGCGCGAGATTAACTTCTCTTTTCCGATCAATCTAATGCCAGGAAACTATTTCATCTCAGCGGGATTCACCCACTACGTAGGTGAGGAACTGGTGATCGTGCAGCGACGTTACGACGCGATCAAAATTGAGATTCACGGCGTGGATCGATCCTTCGGCATTGCGAATTTGAATGCGAAGATCGATTTCCGCGAAATTCTCCCCCGCTCCCCTGAATAACATCGTGTCTTCCTCCCTCCGTTTTTCCTGCGGTGACGACCAGGTGGAATTGCCCCCCGGGCAATTGTGGGCTGCCTCATCGACATTGCCGACCTACCGGGACACCTCAACTGAAACGCTTCTCTCCCTGGTCGCGGCCATCGAGCGCGGTGAACGCTGGCAGGATGTCGTGGCCAAACAGTACGCCCAAAGTTATCCGTGGCTTCATCAGATTATTTCAAATCCAGCCCGCGATCTTTTTGTCCGGCAAAATCCCCCTGCAGCCGGCAGCCGGATATTGGACATCGGCGCAGGTTGGGGGCAGATTTCCCTGCCGCTCGCGAGGCAGCCGGACCTCAAAGTCACCGCACTGGAACCCACACCGGAACGAATTGCCTTCATCAGGGCGGCGGCCGCGCAGGAAAAGTCCGTCGATCGCATCCATTTTATCCAGGCGGGATTTCAGACAATCCGGTTTGAGCCAGTCTTCGATCTGGTCTGCTGCATTGGCGTTTTGGAGTGGGTGCCCAAATTCCAACCGGGAGAACCACGCGCGGTTCAACTCTCATTTCTTGAAAAAATACGCGCCAGCCTGCGCCCTGGTGGAAAATGCCATGTCGGCATAGAAAACCGGCTGGGGCTGAAATATCTTCTTGGCGCCCGCGATGACCATACCGGGTTGAGAAACGTCAGTGTGTTCGATGCGGCCCTCGCGCGCTCCAAACACCAAGTCGCCACAGCTCAAGAATTGCGCGCCTTCACCTACAGTCACGCGGAGTACCTTGCTCTTTTTCGCGACGCAGGCTTTACGGATATTCAAACCCACGGGGCGTTTCCCGACTATAAGCTGCCGGAATTAATTCTGCCCGTCACGTCAGGTTCGGATTTTAACCGGACGTTGCTCGAGGGGAAAATCCCGCGCGAACACGACGGAATTAACGGCGAAACTCTCGCTCACCCCGAGGAATATCTTTCACATTATCGGAGTCTCGCCGAAATGGGCGTCGCCCAATTTTTTTGCCCCAGCTACTTTTTCGTCCTCCAATGAGCGTCGCGAATGATTCGCCCCATGATCCGGCGGAGGTGCAAGCCTTTCTGGAAAAAAGCCGTCTGATCAAAGCGGGCGAAAGCATCAGTTTGATTCCTTATGAGCCGGCTTTTCCGCGCCGTCAGGATTCCCGCCGGTGGCATTATCGGGTGGAAAGCGGGAATCAACCGGTTTGCCACCTGATCGTGGGATTGAAACTGAACCGGGTGAAAGCCCGGGCGGATCAGTTTTTTAGCTTCTGCCCCACCTTGATCTGCCGTCCCCTCGCCTTTTGGGAGCGGTCCGACGGAATGGGTTTTCTTTCTCTCGAACATTTCGCTGGAGAATCACTGGAAGAGTTGGTGCGTCAGGGGCGTTGCACCGCGGATGAATGGCTTCGCGTGGTCAGGCAGGTGTTGAATCTGCTGAGCAATTCGTCGGGCCTTTCGACCACGGCTGCTCTGCACCGGGAAATCGAGGACCTGACCAACAGCCTCTCCGCTTTCCCTGAATTCTCGAGTCTGGATACTCGTTTGATCAGGGAACTGGCGGAATCGGTGCTGCTCAAGCAATCGGTTTTCGAACCGCTTACCACCCGCTGGAGCAACGGGGATTTCATTGGACGAAACCTGCTGGTCAATCCGCAGGGTGAAATCCGGTTGATTGATTACGAACACGCCGGGCCAACCCATTTCTGGCGTTCCGACTGGTTGCGCATAACCCAATTCTCCCAGCTGCCACCTGGATTGGACGTCACCAAAATCGAAGAACTTTCAGCCGTTCAGCAACCGTGGCAACGGGTGCAATTCTGGCTGCACAACTTATCGCAGCTCAGTGAAGCCGAACCCTGTGAACCGGTGGACCGCCACGTGAGTTCGGTGACGCGCGAACTTTGCAAGGCGATCGATTTGGCTTTCGCCAAAGACGGAAGTCCTCACACACCTTCCTTCCTGCTCAAAGCCCTGGCCAGGGGCGAAAGCGAATACGATCACCTCCGCACCACTCCTCGCGATGAACGGTATCGTCACCGGCGGATGGCAGAGGATTTGGAACAGGCGAATTACCGCGTGATTTCGCTGACCCGGGAGCTGGCGCGGAAGGAAAATGTCATCCGTGATCGCTCGGCCACAGACGAGCGCGCAAAAGCCGCGATCGTGTCCCTGACATCCGAAGTCAACCGGCTGAGGGTGGCGCTCCGGCACGCCCAGGATCACATCGACTGCTTGCTCAGTGAAGACGCGGTTTCGGCAAATCCCACCGTGCAACCGGCGACGAAACCGGGAGACGCAGCCGGAACGCTTTACTCAATCGATCAGAAGGAAGCGTTATACGCAAAAAATGGCGAGTTGGTCCTCACCGGCAAGATCAGGAAAACCGCCCCCGGGATGAAGGTCCGGTTGCGAACCGATCGCGAAGACGTTTTCGACTGCTCACTCAGCGAACTACCTGCATCCTCCCCGCACGAACAAATGATGGGGTTCGCCTTGAGGACCTATGTTCCCGCGGGCCTGCATTTGGTGACATTGGAATATCACACGGAGCAATCGGCGGATTGGATCGTTTTGGCCCGCCGCAGTCTGATCGCGGAAGTCAGTGCGCTTTTACTGCGGATTGAAACCGCCATCCCTCCGACCAAGTCACCGGGGGAATGTGTCATTCAAGGATGGTGTTTGCACCCCCAGGAAAAGATCAAATCCCTCTCAGTACGCCATGGACCGGTCACTTCAGTGATTACTTGGGGAATGGAACGGCCCGATGTCGCTTCGTCTTATCCGTGGAACAGCCAGGCGTCTCATGCCGGATTCGCAGGATCATTCAAAATCCAACCTGGTGAAGACGACGTTGTCCTGACAGCTCATTTGGAAAGCGGACTCGTTTTGCAGGAAGTGATCGCCCGGCGAGTGCTTGTACCGGATGAAATTCTTAATGCCGTCAATGACGCGCTGAGCCGTCCGCTTGTTGAGGGTGTCACGACACCGCCGTCCTTTTGTCCGTTAAACCAAACACTGTATTTTGGCCGGAACGACACCATACGCCCTTTCCTTGAATCCGGCTGGCACGCTCCCGAGCAGGGTCTGAGGTGGGCCATCGGTCCCCGTGCGGGACTGCGTTTTCGTTTCAAACCCACTGAGTTTCCCACCTCGATGAGAATCACTGTCGTGCCCCTGACGGTTGAAAATAAAGTGGAGCGACAACGGATTCACATCGACCAGCCACCCAAGATCGCACCTGAAGCCGTGGAATTGAGCGGCAGCCAGCCGAGGGAACTGATATTTAGTTTAAGCCAACCAGCCACGGATACAGGTGAACTCAGGGTCAGCTTCGGATTTCCAGATGCCGTTCGACCACATGATCTGGGGCTGTCGAATGATATCCGGATGCTTTCGGTGGCTTTTATCAGCCTCACGTTTGCCTGACCAGTGACTTTCCCAATCGGCAATCAGGGCGAATTCGCGCGTACCATCAGGGAATCACCGGCCACCCCCCTAAAGGTAACAAAGCTCTTGAGCTAACCGCGATTCGTCTTTCCAACTAGGGGGAAACACCACCATGCCCACACCGCGCGCGTTCATTACCGGCATCACCGGCCAGGATGGCTCATACCTCGCGGAACTGCTTTTGTCCAAGGGGTATGAAATACACGGCTTGGTGCATCGTCCCGACGCGCTACCCGCCAGCAATATCCGGCATCTGGTCGCGGATCCCCAGCTCCTGAACAAACGGCTTTTCCTGCACAATGGGGCTTTCGAGGACGCCACCCATTTGCGAAGGATCATCAGCCGCGCGAAACCCAATGAATTTTATCATCTCGCCGGTCAGTCGAGCCCCCGCCTCAGCCTGGAGCTTCCTGAAAGCACGGTTGATAGCATCGGGATGGCGACGTTGCGCTTGTTGGAAATTTTGCGCGATTTGCCTGATCCGACAAAGTTCCTTTATGCGTCAAGCAGCGAAGTCTTCGGCTCTCCTCCGCATTCGCCTCAGGACGAATTAACGCCTCTGAATCCGACGACGCCTTACGGCGCCGCCAAAGCTTTTTCCCAGCAGATGGCGCGCATTTACCGGATCGCCTACCAAATGCCGACCTGCTCCGTCATTCTGTACAATCATGAGTCACCGCGGCGCAGCAGCGGTTTTGTAACCATCAAAGTGGCGCGGGCTGTCGCCCGGATAAAAAAAGGTCTGCAAAGCGAATTGGTCCTGGGCAGCCTGGAAGGCCAGCGCGATTGGGGTTGGGCGCCGGATTACGTCAATGGCATGTGGATGATGCTCCAGCAGTCCAAAGTGGATGATTTCATCCTGGCCACCGGTGAACTGCATCGCGTCGAAGAACTCGTCTCCGCTGCATTTGCGCATGTGGGCCTGAATTGGCGCGACTATGTAAAGCAGGACGCCAAACTTTTGACGGCGGTGGAACCCGTGGCTCCCTGTGGAAACCCGGGAAAAGCCCAACGCATCCTGGGATGGCGCAATACGGTTCCTTTCAAGGAAATGATCGCGCAACTCGTCGAGTCCGAACTTAGTAAACTAGCATGAAGAAAAAAGCGTTTGTCACCGGTATCACGGGCCAGGATGGCTCCTATCTCACGGAATTGCTTTTGCACAAGGGCTACGAAGTGCATGGCCTGGTCCGGCGTGCGAGCACGATGAATCGCAGCCGAATCGATCATCTCACTTCATATGAACACGGCGCCGATCAGCGTTTGTTTCTGCATTATGGGGATCTCGCCGACAGCGTTTCGCTGGTGAAGCTGCTCTACGCTTTGCAACCGGACGAAATCTACAATCTCGCCGCCCAAAGCCACGTACGGGTCAGCTTCGACATTCCCGAGTATACGGCCGACGTGACGGGCGTGGGCGCCGCGCGCATCCTCGAGGCAATCATTGAATCCGGCATCGGCAAAAAAGTCCGGTATTACCAGGCCTCCTCCTCCGAGATGTTCGGCAAGGTTCAGGAGGTACCCCAGCGTGAAACCACGTCGTTGTATCCCCGATCGCCTTACGGATGCGCCAAGGTTTTCGCCCACTGGCTTACCATCAACTATCGCGAATCCTACAATCTTTTCGCCTGCAGCGGCATTCTCTTTAATCATGAATCGCCGCGTCGCGGCGAAAGCTTCGTCACACGGAAAATTTCCCTCGCCGCCGCGCGGATCAAACAGGGCCTGCAGAAAGAGCTGGTGTTGGGCAACCTGGATTCCCAGCGCGACTGGGGTTTCGCCAAGGAATACGTCGAGGGAATGTGGTTGATGCTGCAGCAGGAAAAGCCGGACGATTACGTGCTCGCCACCAATGAAACCCACACCATCCGTGCATTCCTTGATGCCGCTTTCGGGCGGGTAAACCTCGATTGGAAGGAATTCGTGAAATTCGACGATCGGTTCCTGCGCCCGGCAGAAGTGGACTTGCTGATTGGCGACTACGACAAGGCGAGGAAACATCTCGGCTGGGAGCCCAAAACCCGGATGAAAGCCCTGGCTGAGCTGATGGTGGACGCCGACATGGATTTGGTGGGGAAGCGATCCAGCGGCAATCCCCCTTGACCGTTAATCAAACCGCCGCCGGTGCCCGTCCGTCAGGCCTCAGCCATCCGGGAATCTGAATCAGCCGGGAAGGCTTTTCCTTCCCCTCGTGGTCTCATCAGACAATTTGTTGCGAGTATAAGCATGCGAACGACTGTTAGATTCCACTGGCGGCTCGGATGAGTCTCGGTTGAATCCATCAGTCCAGCGCAATGGCCCGCATCGTCGTTTTCACCACTGACCTGCCCTATTTTCCCGGGAAAATGGGGATAGATTTTTTTAATCTGCGTTTCCTCGCGACGCGGCATGAGGTCAGTGTTGTCGGGCCGCTGTATGATTTTGCCCCTGCGGAGGGAGTGAAGAACCTGGAAAAAGCCGTCGCCAGTGTCCTCGCCTGGCCGCGTCCGGTCGAGGCGGTGCCTCTTTTTGTCCAGGCTCCGGCGACGGAGTCGCTCCCCCCCTGGGTGCACCGTCTGCCCGAAAAACTGCGGCGATGGCTTTTGGACCGTCTGCTGGGTATCGAAGACGCCCCTCCCGATGCCTACGAACGGCTGGCCATCCAGTCAAACTGCGCGCCTTACCTGCTCAAGGCCCTGCACGATTCGAACTGCAAGGCGTTTATCTTTATCCAAAGCAATCTGGCCCCCTGCCTCAATTATCTGCCAGGCCCTGGAGCGCGTTTCGTGTATTTTCACGACGTGCGATCCGATTATCTTTCGCGCCGGCAAGCCGTCGGCGACGCCAGTATCCGTGCGTCTGACGTCGCGGCCATCAAACGACAGGAACAGATGGTTTGTCGCGAAGTCGACGGCGTGGGATTTGTCTCCGAACTCGACGAACAACGGGCCCGGCGGCTGTTCTCTCCCGCAGGGGTAAGCGGCGTGGGTCCTATTCCGGTGGATACGGACTATTTTCATCCCGCTCCGGCGGACTGGCCCGGCCGGCCGGAACCCACGGTTTTATTTACCGGTCACCTGAGTCACCCGCCCAATATCGACGCCGTCCGGTATTTCCTCAGCGAAATCTGGCCATTGATCCGGCGGGCAATGCCGGCCGCGCGTTTCGTGGCGGCCGGCATGTTGCCGGCTGAGGAAGTCAAAACGCTCATGGCGGTCACGGAGAACGCCGAGTTACAGGCCAACGTACCGGATATCAGGCCGTACTTCTGGAATGCCCGGGCTTATGTGGTTCCCATGCGCTTCGGCGGCGGGGTCAGACAAAAAATCTTTGAAGCCTGGTCGATGCGGGTACCGGTGGTTTGCACCACGATGGCGGCGGAAGGAATCGCCACCCGGAGCGGAGAAAATTGCTGGCTGGAAGATACTCCCGCCGCCTTCGCCAGCCGGGTGGTGGAAGTATTGCTCGGCCAGTCAGGATCGCAGATTATTTTGGCGGCCAAAAAACAAGTCGAAGCTTCCAATTCCATTTCCGCGGCTTCCTCGCGTTTTGCCGGGCTGGTCGAAAAAACCATTCTGAGCCGGAAAAAACGTCCCTTCCGACTGCTATATGACCTGCGTTGGATGAACATCGGCAGCGCCGGAGGCGTGGAACAGATGACCCACGAATTGATCGCCTCCATCGCCCGCCTCGATCAGGCCAATCACTACCGGCTGTTTTGTCCGCGATCCACCTTTCACGAGTGGGAATTTCCGACCGGCTTCCAGGTAAAGGGACTTTTTTCCGACGATGCGGAAAAAAGCAATGAGCGACTGCATGCTTCCGTAACCAACCGCCTCGCGGAAGGCCTCGGCCTGCCCACCGTTCTCACGCCTCCCATGCGAACCCTGGGAGCGCTTCATCGTTTGGATTTTGACCTGGTGCATTCGATGGTGGGCTATACCCATCCCGACCTCGCGGCATTTCCCGGCATTCTGACGATGCACGATCTGCAGCACATTTACTTCCCCGGGTTTTTCAGCCCTGCAGCGCTCCAGGAACGCGACCAGCTCTATCGCGAATCGGCCGCGCGAGCCCGGCATATCCTCTGTATTTCGGAGCACACCCGCCAGGATTTACACCGGCACTTTTCCATCCCGTTCGAAAAAATGACCACGGTCTGGAATATCCCCAGCCGGCAGGTCTGGCAGGTCTTGGACACCGCCGTGCGGGAAAAATTGCTGGCCCGCATGGGGGTGCAGCACTCGTTTCTGTTTTTTCCCGGTCACTGCTGGCCGCATAAAAATCACGCCCGGTTGCTGGAAGCGTTTGCCCTGATTCGCACGCAACTTCCTCAGGGCATGAAACTGGTTTTCACAGGGCGCGCCTTCCCCGAGGACCATCCTGCCCTGCAGGCTATTCGTAAATACCGCCTCGAATCGCATGTCTCTCATTTGGGCTATCGATCACCCCTTGAAATCCAGGCGCTCTATCAAGGGTGTTTCATGCTGGTTTTCCCCTCACTTTTCGAAGGGTTTGGCATGCCGGTGGCCGAAGCCATCATTTCCGGCAAACCGGTGGCCTGTTCGAATTGCACCTCCCTGCCGGAAATCGCCGGTGATGCCGCCCTGCTTTTTGATCCGCAAAGCGTCGAGGACATCGCCGCACGTATCCTCGAAATAGCCACTCAGCCCCAAGTCCGCACAGCGTTGGAAAGCGCCGCCCGCCGCCGCCGCCCTCTTTTCTCGAGTCGCACCAATGCCATTAAGACGCTTGCGGTCTACCGGCAGGTATACGAAGAGCTTTACGCCTAAGACTCATGCCTGGCCTTCCCCTCATTTCCCTTGTTACGCCTTCGTTCAACCAGGCGCGCTATATTCGCGAAACCCTGCAAAGTTTGGTCGACCAGAATTATCCCAACCTCGAAGTCATTATCCAGGACGGCGGATCAAGCGATGGGGCGGACACCATTGCGCAGGAATTTGTCGAACGTTATCCCAAAATATTCCAGCTTTTCGTGGAAAAGGATAATGGTCAGGCGGACGCTCTTAATCGTGGTTTCGCCCGCACCAAAGGGGAAATCCTCGGATTTTTAAACTCCGACGATACCCTTTATCCTGGGTGTTTGCAAAGTGTGGCCCGCCAGATTGATCCCAGCCGCAACCGCTACCTGGTGGTGGGTCGCTGCCTTTTCACCGGGGAAGATTCGGTTTACGTCGGGGTTGAACATCCATCCTCCTACACCAGCCATTTCGCCCAGCTCGCCATCTGGACCCGCGGCCACAATACCCTGCCCCAACCGTCCGTATTCTGGCATCGAAAGGTTTGGGAGCAGTGCGGTGGTTTTGACGTCAGCGAAAATCATGCCCTGGATTATGATCTATTCTGTCGTTTCAGCCGGCATTACCGTTTTCACGTGGTGGATGAATTGTGGAGTACCTACCGGATGCACGCGGTCTCGAAATCCTCGCAGCGGACGGAATCGGAGATTCTCGCCTTATGCATTGCGGTCAGCCGGCGTTACTGGGGTTCCTGGTTCAGTCCCCTGCGCTGGCGGTGTGAATTTTCCTACCGGCGATATCGGCAGCATAATCACGAAAATGCGCGCCACCACGCCCGTAACTGCGAAGAGGCCGCCAAAACCGGTCGCAAAGGCAAAGCCCTGCTCGAGTTTCTTCTGACTGCCTGGCATTCGCCTAAAATGGCGCGCGACCGGCTGCTGGTTCCCTACGCCGGCGCAAAACGAATCGGACTGCTTCAGCGCCTTCTTCACAATCCCGAGGGTGCCTTTACCGGACGTTACGATGCCGATTTGTGGATCGGGCCCCTCTACCGGCAGGATTTGACGGTGCCGGCAAACGCGTGCCGGCTGGTGCTGATTCTTCAACATTCTCCCCAGGGAAAAGATCACCGCACGGTAAAAACCTCCCTGCAGCTGAACCGGAAAACCATCCTGACCCGGCAGTTTAATGAACCGGGGCAATACGCCATCGAAGCCGACATTCAATCGCTGCAAGGACAGCACTGCCTGGTCGAATTGCGGTCCGACTCATTCTTTGTCCCCCGCATTGTGCACAACGTTCCCGATGACCGCCAGCTGTCGATCCAGCTCATGGAAACGCGGATCGAAATGATGGAGGATCAATTCACCGGCCGCTATGAGGATGACCTGTGGATTGGTCCGCTGTATCGTCAAACTCTCATCATACCCGAGCGGGGCCGCCGCCTCGTGATCATCCTCCAACATTCTCCCCAGGGGAAAAAACACGAGACGATCACGACAACCATCCATCTGGATCAACACCCGGTGGCGACCGCCCAATACACCAAACCGGGACGACATACCGTCGAGGTGGACGTCAAGGGAATGCAAGGACGCATCTGCAACCTGGAAATACGCTCCGACAATCATTTCGTACCTGACGCCACACCGCATTCGCCGGATCAACGGCGGCTTTCAATTCAACTCGTGGATGTTCGCGTGGAAAATACGGATGCGGGATTCAGCGGCAGGTATGACGGGGATTTCTACGTTGGACCGCACTATTATCAGGAGCTTGCCATCCCGCCCTACGCCATCCGGCTGGTGATGCGGCTTCAGCACAAACCGCAGCGGGATGTCTATCAAACCGTCAACGTCACCCTTCACCTCAATCAGGAAAAAATCCTCACTGTACGCTGTGTCGATCAAGGCGAGTACCTTCTCGAAGCCGACGTCCGGAAGTTCCGGGGTCAGACGTGCGTCATCGAGCTGCATTCCGATAATTTTTTCATACCCCGCGTCGTTCACGCCGTGCCCGACGACCGGCAGCTTTCGATTCAGCTGCTCGAAACCCGGATCGAACCGGATGAGAACGGATTTGTCGGTCGCTACGACGCGGATTTATTCATCGGCCCCTGCTACCGGCAGGAGTTGGGCATCCCCACGCAGGCCTCGCGACTGGTGATGGACCTGCTCCACTCCCACCAGGGCGAAAATTTTCGTGAGCTGAACATGACCTTGTTAATCGACGGGCAACCCGTCGCCTCGCTGAAGTGCGTTGAAGCGGGGCCCTATGTGTTAAGCGCCGGCCTGGACGCCTGGCGGGGCCGCGATTGCATCATCGAACTGCGCGCGGATAATTATTTTGTACCCAAGATCGTCCATCGCGTGCCGGATGAACGACAGCTTTCCATCCAACTCATCGAAACAAAAATTGAGGTCACAAAGGCAGAAACTGGCGATCCAACCTAGTTGGACGCCAATCACGAGATAGAACGCAATTTGTCCTCATTCCAGATCCTCTAACGACGCCTGACCGCCAAACCTACCCAGCCATGTCCGAGAACAGTCTTCCAAATCAAAACGGCATCGGGCCTTTCCTTTATCCGGGACGCAACCGCGCCAATTTCAAATCAATCTCCAAGCAGGAGCTCCTGGCGACGATTGTGTCCGACATGGCCATCCGGCCGCATCTTCCACCGCTGAGGAATTTTAATCACGAAAACCTAAAGGTACTGAGCGCCCAACTGGGAACCGATTTGTCCGCGGCGCGGATCCTGGATGTCGGTGCGTCAGTTCATGGGTACGCTTTGGAAGCCGCCATGGAACTCGGTTACCAGCAGTACGTCGGCATTGATCTGGGTATCATGCGAATCTGGGGGGCTCCATTTCTCGAGGTCACCGACGGTGACAAGCGGCACATGCTCTGCCAGATGGATGCACACCGGCTGTGGCTTGAAGATGAATCGGTGGACGCGGTGGTATGTCTTTCGGGATTTGAACACTATCTTTATCCGGAAATGGCCCTGCAGGAAATCCAACGGGTATTGCGCAAGGGGGGAGTCGCCTTGATCAGCTACGAGCCGATCTGGACATGCTCGTACGGCCACCACCTGCATCATTTTGGCCTCGGCTTTGCCCAGGTTCCTCCGTGGAGCCACCTGATTCTAAACAAAGTTCAAATGACCGAATTGCTCTCCGGAAAAATCTGGCCCGAAAACTGTCCCATCAATCGAGCCCAGGCAGTGGACTGGGTTTACAGTGGCCGGGACATAAATCGCCGCGATTTCCACTTTCACAACCGGACTCTCAGAGAGCTGCCGTGGGGGGAAACCTTATGGTTCGTCCCTCACGATGATGCCGATCCTCAGGCGATCGCGGCAGTGGATTATGCCACGACCTTACTGCCTTACTCGAGGGAGCAACTGTTGACCCGCGGATTTTCGTGCTGCTTCCGCAAATAGGCTCATCCGCCTCCGAAAAAAACCTCGGCTATGTCCAGGCGCTTCGCGGTGTCGCGGCGTTGAGCGTCGTACTATGGCACGCCAGCCGGTTCCTCAGTCCCTATGGCAGCGGTTTGGGCACCAGGCTTTTTGGAGCAGGTGGAGTGATGGGAGTCGACCTGTTCTTCATCATCAGTGGATTCATCATCGTTCATACCACCCGCAACTGCGATGGAACGTCTGCCTACGGTTGGAATTTTCTGGTCAAACGCTTCGCCAGAATCTGGCCGCTCTACATTTTTTGGACCTGCGCTTACGTCGCCATCCGCGGAAATTTTTTGAGCCTCTGGTCCGCCCCCTCCGGAAAACTTCGACTGCTGCAGTCGCTCACGTTTATCCCATTTTCCAATGGGGGCTCCCATTACGATTATCCCGCTTTGAGCATCGGATGGACCATCAATTACGAAGTATATTTCTACCTGGTGTGGGGATTGGGCCTTTTCATGGGTCGGGCGCGGTGGATCATCCTTGGCGCCTGGTTTTGCTTCACGCTGCTGGTCGTGCCCAGGGGGCAGGCATCGATTCCGCTCACGCTCGCCCAGACGAGCTACGAACTATTGCCGGTTTATCTCAACATAGTCTGCGACCCGATCGTGTGGCTGTTTGTCGCCGGAGCTTTGGTTGGTTTGATCGCACAAAAAGGCCTGCTCCTGTCCAATCGCTCTTACGCCAACCTCGCCATCGCCGCCGGCGTGGGACTGGTTGTCTGGCAGTATTGTTCCGGCTTCAGGATCGGCCACGGAATCGCGCTTTGGGGCCTGTCCCTTATTCCCTTTTTTCTCATTCTGACCCTGACCATTGGCGCATCGAACAGAAAAATTTTCCCTCCCCTCGTCTATCTGGGCGACATATCCTATTCGTTGTATCTTGTTCATCCGTTGGTGCAGGAAGAGCTGGAACTCCTATTCGTCAAAGTGGGGTTGCAACGTTGGGCCACGGGATGGCCGTTTCTCATCTTAACCACCCTGGCTTCAATCGGGCTGGCAACCTTGTCGTATAAATTCCTTGAGCGAAGGTTGAGCAACCAGCTCAGAGATGCCCTGAAGGTTCAGCCTGCCACCCCAGCGCCCTCCACCCAGCAAAGTCCCCAAGGGAAGGTGAAGACATTCTTGCGAGTGAGATTGTCTGAATTGGATGCGATCCGTGCCGCAGCCGCAAAACCCGCGAATATTCCCTTCGTGTTTCTCATCACGCTGATGCTTCTTTCGATTGCGAGCCGGCTGATTCTGATATTCTAATGGAGAACCGAACCGAAAATCTACGATGGCTTGGAGTCGGATCCAGGGCTCTGGTTTTCCTCCTGCTTGTCTATTGGGGCGCCTTTGCCTTGCTGGCTCCCGTCACCACATGGGATTCCCACGTCTATAATCTGGGAAGGTTGAGCATAGCAGAACGGGGAGGCCTGTTTAACAACCCGTTTTGGACTAGCGTGCGGCAGCTCATCTTTCCCTGGACTTTTGATGCCGCCCATCTTCCCTTCGTTTATTTTGGTTGGGGCTTCGGTATCCCGAGTTACCTTTGCCTCCTCGGAACGGTGTTCGTAGCTTGGTCCTTGTTGAAAAGATGGCATGGAGATGCGGCTGCGTGGGTCGGCTGCCTCGCCCTGATGGGGCTTCCCACCCTGGTTTTTCAGGGAGTGGGGACAAAAAACGATATTCCCATTGTTTTTGGTGTGGCGGTCTGGCTCCACGCTTTGCTCGCGTGGAAAAAAGAGCCGCGCTTCTGTTACCTTTTCTTTGCCGCCTGCTCGATCGGATTTGTCGCCGGAGTCAAAACCAGCGGAATACTGTCAGGAGCGCTGTGTGGGACGATAACGCTGGTTCTTCTCCGCAAACGTTTCTCGGCCGCGCTAACCTTTGTGTCGCTGTCGGCCGTTTCGCTCGCGTTACTGGGGAGCGGGGAGACCTATTTTGCATCGTACCACAAATATGGCGAGCCACTCGGACCGCCGGATTTCGTGCAGATCCATCAAAACCGCGACGGCCTGCGTGGGGGCGTTGCCAATGGTATTCGGTACATCATGGAAAACGTGAATTCGGGAATGGAAGCCTGGGAGAAACCCGATCGTCTCACGCCCCGACTCGAAGAATGGTGCAGGGAAATCCTGAGTGAGGTGGGGCTGGAGGACGCGGGTTATCGCAACCCGGGATTTGATGATGCCAATATGCATTTTTTGAAAATGGGGTACGACTCCGTGAGTGATTTCGGCCCGCTCGGCACGATTTGCCTGATGGTTCTCGCACTCGCGGTGTTTTGGTGGCAGCCCCGGGAGCTTTGGTGGCAACTCAGCATTTTTGCAGGTATCACCGCTGCTGGCTTGTGCTACTCGATCGCCTGGATGCCCTGGAACAACCGTTTCCTGGTTCTGCCGTTTGCGTCGCTTGCGGTCGCACTCGTTTCGCTGGCCGCTCGCTCCGCGAACAACAGGCCGTGGCAGATTATCGCTGTTGCGGGTATCGCAGCGTATTCAGCAATTGTTTATCCCCTGCTGTCCTTTAATAAAAGGCCTCGGGATCTCTTTGCCTCCGTCGCTCAACGGCAGCATCAGGAACTCAGGGAGCGGCCCGGTATGGAACCGCTCATGAATACCGTTCGCGCTCTGGCCCTGCAAAAGCCGACTACGCCGATCTGGCTGCTAGCCGGGGAAGACTCCTGGGTATTTCCCTTGTTGAACGAGCCACGCCTTCACGTGGAAGTCGTCACGATCGGAAATATGCCGGCCCACCTCGCGCAACTCCACCCTGGCGCCCCCAATCCCCTGCTGCTGGTTTTGAACCGGCCCGATTTTGTTCCCGATGGATTCCCTTTTGAGCTGGTCCAGACATTTCCAGAGGAGGATATGACCGCCCTCTACGAATATGTCCCGCCGATCGCCGGGACGCGCCCGCCAAAAATTACCCGGACACGGGGTTATGACTCGGATGGATGGACGGGGTGCAGCTTTGCGGTGGGAATCAATTATTGGACAACCCGAGACTTGATATTAAAAGTCTGGAATCCTACGTCGCTGGTTCGCCAGGTCAGTTTGAGAACCTCCCAGGAGGAAACGCAGTTCGAGCTCAAACCCCAGGAAACGCGACTGGTTCACCTCAAGGTGAAGCGAAGCGAATCCCTGCTGGGCACTGTAACTCCGCCCTTCATTCCGGGCGGCGCTGAAACCCGGCAATTGGGCATACACCTCACCATTTCAATTCCAGGATCCGCCCCATCCCCGGCCGGTGGCCCCTAGCAACGGCCCCCGCTCTTGCGCAAGACTTACCAGCCGACCAATGCATCCCTCGTCAACCCAATGAAGCGTTGAGAATTCAGGGCTTCCAACGTTTTCAAAAACGAATGAAGTGATTCTCTTTTCAATGAACTCCTCCCTGCACAAGCTGGATGACTGGTCCGATCGCAACAAGGTCAGTTTGTTGCTCATACTATCCGGCCTCGCATTCATCGCCTGGTTTTCGACCTATCTCACGATTCCATATCCCGCCATTTTCGGTGATGAATTCAGTACCTATGCCCTGACCCGTGCCGTCGCAGATCCGCAGTACAATCTCAAAGATGACGGGTGGGTTTATAACATGCGGGGCTCCATGTATGTTTTTTCCTTTGTTTATCAGCTCGTGCATCTGCGCGAAGGCAATCCGCTGGTCGTCGCTCAATTCCTCAATGCCTTGTGTCTGGCGTCGACAACCTTTCTCGCTTGGGCGGTCGCTCGCAAATTCCTGAGCGCAAGCGCCAGTTTTGGCGTAACGATGCTCTATGTATTCTCAGCGACACATATTCTGGGTGCTCATTTCATCCTCGAACCTCTTTTCTACTTCGGATTCTGGGCCGTGTTGCTGACAACCTTCCTCGCCGTTGGCGGCTCCGCTCCGTGGTCACTGGCGGCGGGAGCACTGTGTTGTGTGCTCTGCTTCATCAAGCCCCATGGAATGGTAAGCGCGGGCTGGTCGCTTTTGCTGCTGGTGAGCGCGCTCCTTATTCCTGACAGCTCGTTGCGAAATCGGCTGCTGCGGCTGGTTTACTGGGTGGTTGGATTTCTGGCCCTTCAATTTACTTTCCGCTGGCTCAGCGGCGGCGCCAGCAGTGACACCGTCAAAGGCGGCGGATTCTACGGCTCTGTTTTCCACGAATTTTCGCAACCCGCCGTTTTTCTCAAATACCTTCATTCTGCGCTATCGAGTTTGTTGGCGCATATGGGATTCTACGCCCTGATTTACGGCTTTGTCTTCGGCTTGGCAGTGGTCGCGTTGCTGCAGGTACTTCTCTTTCCCAAGTGGGTGCGACGGCTGGAAACCAAGGATCTTTTCGCCCTATCTCTTCCTTTGCTCGCCGCGGCGCTCCTCTGCATGGCTCTCGCGTACAGCAGCTTTGTTCAGGAGACGCTTCGGGTGCATGCACGCTACTGGAGTTACACACTGGTCCCGGTGCTGATCGGGGGAATCTATTTTACCACCCATCCCCTGGTATCCTTCAAGGCCATATCCCGAATCGCTCCCCTGTGTTTTGTCGCGTTCGCCGCCTGGTTTATCTTTTTAGGACGCCCGGGAAATCTACAGCTGTTTCCCAACGATTGCCCTGAAGTGTATTGGTTGTACCTGGGGGCGAGTCACCCCGCATGGTATCGAACTCTGATTGTCGTTGTCACTGTCGCCAGTGCCGCGGCAGCCGTCCTGTATATCTTCAAACAGCGAGCCGGCTTGATCGCGGCCATTGCCGTGATGTTGGCCTGCAGTGTTTTGACCGGTCATTTCGGCATCGATTTTCTGCGGCGCCACTCCATCGCGAACGGAGTTCAGACCCGCCTTTCGGGGGTACTGCAGTCATACAAAAACGAAGTCCTTAGCCGGTCCGTGATTATCATTACTCCCCAGTCATACATGGCGGGAGGCGCCATGTTCGGGCTTCCCCGAATCCCGACGATTTTGCTCTTACCGGCCGGCAGCGTGATCACCGCCGCCGAAATTCCGGCCCAATTCACAGTCGTTAGTACAATTGGAGAATTCACCTTGCCGCCTGAATTCGTCCGCACGTGGTCAGAGGCCGCCTATTCGATTTATGTCCGCAGTCCCTCAACTGCGCCAGCAAAGCCCTAATCGATCCGGTTTCGGCCGGACCAAGACCGCGACGGCCGATCAAACTCATTTCTGGACATCGGTAACACCTGTGATTTTCCCAAACAAGATACCTGCGACACTTCGGTCTCGATTTCAGGGTCTCCAAGATCTACCCCAAGTTTAATCCCGAACCTACTTTCATACTGATTTTCATTCTGCCATCAAAATTGTCCGCCTCCACGCTAATACGATACATCGCTTTGGCATACCCAAGCAGTGCTCGATCTCACTTGGAGAAAGTTCCGTATGCCCGTTAAGCTGCAACCGGCGGCGGCCACCTCGTTGACCGCCGCGCAAATCTGGCGGGCAATGCGGCAGGGGAAAGCCGCTGCTGTCGCAAACAAGTTTGTGGAGACTTTGGCCGGCCGATTAGGGATGAAATCAGGCATCGCGTTATCCTCTCTGATGCGGAACACCTTTGCCGCCGTTGATGCGACCAAGCGCCGTTGTCCACCGGATTCGTCCATTATTCTCCCGCGATACGCCTGTCCAAGTTTCATCCATGGAATTCAAGCGTCAGGCATGCCATACCGTTATTGTGATACGGTCGCAGAGACACTCAGTGTCGATACCGCGGCTTTAATCAAAGCAGCCGATGAAAGTACCCGGGCGGTACTCATTCCGAATCTATTCGGGCTGAGCGCCGACATGCCTGCAATCAGAAGCCTTTGCCAGAGTCGGGGCTGGGTTTTGATTGAAGGCGCGGACTACAGCCTGGGCGGAGAATTCCAAGGTCAACCCTTGGGCAGTTTCGGCGACTACACGCTTTTGAATTTTCAAGAAGGAAAGGCATTGCCTATCGGAGGCGGAATGGCGCTTAGCCGCAGTGAGGATGATTTTGGCTTTCTACGGGAAGAAAGGACAACCAGGCCAATCCTGGCCCTCGCCCGATCCATTGCTTATGGGGCTCTCATTCGTCCCGTTGGCTATGGCCTGTTTAACTCGGTGATTTCAACTTTCGGTATCGGGAAAAAACAATTTTCGATGGAAGACACGATTCGTAAAACCAAAAACGAATACGACTACGCAGTGGCCACGCCACGGTTAAACGAGCAAATTTCCTCCTACCAATCGGCCCTGGGTTTGGAGCTATTGACCGCCCTAAATTCAGAGGCAGCCGTACGACTCAAAAATGCTTTCTTTTTGGAGGAAAAACTGTCCGGTTTACCTTCCCTAAATCCGGTCACCCGGCTTCCCGGGCTCAATTACCCGCACTATATTCGGTACCCTGTTTTAATTGGCGGCGGGAGGCGGGATGCCCTGTGCAAGCATCTCATAAGAAAAGGATTTGAAGCATCACCCATGTACGTCGAACACGGCATGCGGGTGGATCCCGCCGTGCATCCCGGTGCAGCGCGCATTTGCGCAGAGCTTTTGACCCTCCCCTGCCATCGCTTAATGAGCGAAAGTGACCTACAAAGACTCGCCGTTACCATTGCCGACTTTTTAACTTCTTAGTTCACGATGTATCTCGAATACTCCGGACTCTTTGACCGCCTGCGCCGTCGCTACTTCATCAAGGTAATCTCCCAATTGAAATCTTTGGGATGCAAGCGTCTCCTGGACTACGGTTGCGGCCCCGGTGATGTGCTTCAGCTCTGTCACTCGATGAGCCTGCCTGCTTTAGGCATCGATAATTCACCGCGATCCGTGCAGCTGGCTCAGCGTCGGGGCCTGAATGTACTGCTGGGCGACGCAGACAGCCATCAACTCAAGGAAGAGCAATTTGACGCCATCTTTCTCCAATCCGTGATTGAGCATATTCCTGGCGCACTCAACGAACTCAACAAGCTCGTCGCGATGCTGCCGCCCGGAGGCCTGCTATTTCTTTCCGCTCCCACACCGTGTGCTCAGTTCTGGGACGACCCAACGCACGTTCGTCCATTCACTCCGAAAAGTTTTCGCGTTTTGGCCGAATTGCTCAATTTGGAAATCGTGGAGATAAACTATGTATTTTCGTACTTACTAGGCGTTCGGACGGAATCGTCGCTTTGGTATAAGACCCTGAATTTGCTTCCTGCTGCGCTCGGCTCCAATCTGATCGGAATATACCGCAAACCACTCGATGGCTCCAAATAACCCAGAGTTTTCGAAAAAGCCCACGGTTGCGGCTTTCGATTTCGACGGGACTATCACGACTCGAGATACTTTCCTTCGTTTCCTGGCCTGGCGCAGGCCGAAATTAAACCTGATGGTGGACTTCTTCCTGACCGTCCACCTCCTGTTGCTCTATGCGGCACGTTTGACTGGCAATGAAACGCACAAGATGGCCCTTTTTGCCCGCCAATTTGCCGGAACTCCGATTGCATCCTTTCAAAGCAAGGCCCGCGAATTTGCGCGGGACCGGATTCCCCCGTTGATCAATCCGGTTGCATTGCAACGCATCAAATTTCATCAAAGCCAGGGTCACGACGTGGTGATCGTCACCGCTTCCTTGGTGGACTGGATATTGCCTTGGGCAGCCTCGCAGGGCATCCAGACCGTCATTGGAAGCGAGATTGAAATTAAGGAAGGATTACTCACCGGCCGCTTGAACGGCCCCAACTGCCATGGGCCGGAAAAACTGCGGAGATTGCTCGCCAGCCGCCCCGATCGATCGACCTACCATCTGATAGCTTATGGCGACAGTCACGGTGACCGCGCTTTATTAGCCGGGGCTGATACGGCCTACTTCCGCTGTTTTGCATGAAGGACGAACGACCAATCGCGATCATAACGGATGGGCTGTGGCGAAAAAGCATCAGCGCCATTCGCGCCCTCGGCCAATCCGGTCATCGAGTATTCGTCTTGGGCGACAGTATTCTCACGCCGGGTTTTTATTCACGTTACACCAGCAGGACTTTTAAAGGTGCCACTGCTGCAACCGACCCCTGTCAGTTCGGTGACGTATTGCGGAGGGCTTTCGCTGCGACCGAGGGCCGGCCGACAGTTCTGCTCCCAATGGAGGACGCGACTTGCGAATGGTTGCTCGAACACGCTCCAACAATCCCGCCAAACATAAAGTGGCTTTTGCCCGAACCGCAAAATTTCGCCATCTGCCGGGATAAGGGCCTGACGATGGAACTGGCCCAACGACTCGAGGTGCCCTGCCCTCAAACGCAGACGCCCGATTCCATCGCAGATTTGCGGAAACAAATTACCGCTTATCCCAAAAAAAATTTCGTGATCAAGCCGCGAACTGGATCCGGATCGAGCGGTATTATTTATGCCCCTCCCGTCGACCAAACGTCGTTGGATGCACATTGGAACAAATATGGCCCTCTTTTGATTCAGGAAAGAATCCCCCCGGAAGGTACCGCCTGCGGAGTCAGCCTGCTCTACGATGCCCAAGGCCAGCTTCGCGCCGCATTCAGCTACCGTCGCCTCCGACAATATCCAGTCGGCGGCGGTCCCAGTACCCAACGAATAAGCATTCCGCACAATGAACTTCTCGCCCACAGCCGAAAGCTCCTCGAAGCACTGAAGTGGCGCGGGGTCGCGATGGTGGAATGGAAAATCGATCCCACCAATGGCCGGCCCATGCTGCTCGAAATCAATCCGCGTTTCTGGGGCAGTCTGGCACTGGCAGTGAAATCCGGAATCGATTTTCCCACGCTTTATGCGACCGCCGCGCGCAATGAGTTCCTCCCGGAGGAACTCCCTTCCTACCCGCCTGGGATCATAAACCGGTGGATGATACCCGGCGATATTCTTCGCTATCTGAGCGAACCCAAAGCGTCCCGGGAATCCTTTCCCAGTTTTCTAAGTGGAATGATACGGGATTCCGAAGAGTATGAATCCCGTGATCTGCGGGGCAGCGTTGCGTGTTGCATCTGTCCGCTGCTCCTTGCGACCAAACCAAAATACTGGCGCTATGTCAGGCGCCGCAACGGGTAGGGCGCCATGCAACCCACACCACACAGCCGTCCCCTCCTTTTCAGCATCGATCTGGAAGAATATTATACTGCTGACCGCACGCAAAATGCGCGCTCCACCCCATTACCGGCGCTGGTGGACCATTACCTGCAGTTGCTCGGACGGCATAATGTCAGCGCTACTTTTTTTGTCGTAGGCGAAGTGGCCCGCCGTTTTCCAGGACTGCTAAAAACCATTGTCACCTCAGGCCATGAACTGGCTTGCCATGGGGACCGGCACCACACGATCGATCAGTTCACTCCCGAAACGTTTGCCCTTGATCTTCGCGCCAATCGAGAAGCCGTGGAAACTGCGGCAGGAACCAGGGTCTGTGGCTTTCGTGCCCCCCTGCTTTCGCTCAGCGCCCGCAGTTCCTGGGCCCACGCAATTCTTGCGCAGGAAGGTTTCACTTATTCGAGTTCGGTTCTGCCCGCGTCAAATCCACTTTACGGATGGAAGGATTTTGGCGCATCGCCGCGGCGCGTTGAGGGAGTCCTGGAGATACCGGTTACCGTGGCATCTGTCCTCCCTGCAGTGGGTGCTCTACCCTTATTATGTGGAACTTATTTCCGCATCCTCCCCTGGCCTCTCATTCGAAACCGAATGGCGCCCTTGTCCGCGAAGGGCCCGTTGGTGTCTTATTTCCATCCCTACGACATAGATCACCACCAGCCCTGGACCATGCACGCGGGAGTAGGCGGAAGCATCGTGATGAATTCACTTTTGTTTTTGCGCCGACGCTCGCTTCTTGTTCGTATCGAAAAACTGCTGTCCTCCGTTTCTTCAACCATGACCTACAGCACATACCTGGCAATGCATTCGGCGACGACGAACGCTGAATGAACACCACGCCTCCATTTCCCCGCACGCGAATTGCAGTCGTTATTCCCTGTTATCGCGTGGCAAACCACATCCTCGGAGTCGTGGGCAGCATCCCGGTTTGGATCGACTGCATTTTTGCAGTCGACGACGCGTGCCCCGAAAAATCCGGGCTGCTGCTTCAAACCAAGTGTGGTGATGCGCGGTTGCGGGTTATTTTTCACACGGCAAACCAGGGTGTCGGCGGTGCCACCGCCTCCGGTTACGCAGCAGCCATCGCCGCCCAATGCGACATTGTAGTCAAGATGGACGGTGACGGACAAATGGATCCGGGGCATCTTTCGCGCCTGCTTCAGCCAATTATTTCGGGGAAGGCCGATTTTACGAAGGGAAACCGTTTTTATGACCTGCGCGCGATCCGGCAGATGCCGCTGGTCAGGCGTATTGGAAACCTGAGCCTTACACTCTTCACCAAAATCGCCAGCGGCAACTGGCATGTGTCGGATCCGACCAATGGTTATACCGCCATTCACCAGGCCACCTTAAAATTGCTTAACCTCGACAGATTATCTCCACGCTACTTCTTCGAGACAAGCATGCTCATCCACCTCAACATTGTTCGAGCAGTGGCAGTCGATGTCCCAATCCCGGCTGCCTATGGGAGCGAAAAATCCTCTCTCAATGTCTGGCGGGCACTTTTTGATTTTCCTCCCCGTTTGCTGGGGGGGCTGATCGAACGGATTTTTTGGCGATATTTCATTTACGATATCAACGCAGTCACTGTCTTCCTTGTGACCGGCGCCCTGCTCACCACCGGCGGTGTGGGTTTTGGACTGTACCGCTGGTTTATGGGCTATCTCGAAAATCGCTTTCAGAGTCCCGGGACGGTCGCCCTGGCTTTGTTGCCCACCATCCTTGGGGTTCAACTTTTACTCCAGGCCGTTCTTCTCGACGTTGTCGACAAGCCGGTCAATCCGCTCTCCCAGATATTCAAAGACGACCTCAAGAAATCGCTCGACGAAGCCGGAAATAGTTCCCGCTAGACTGGATTCGTTCGCCTGTGATTTTTGACCGAAGCCGATAAGCACTTCCGGTGTGACTGTTCACTGCGATAGTGATATCTGCCGGGCGCGCCTTCCGGCAGAGAAGGAAGGCGCCGGTCCGCCACAAGGCAACCGGCGCAGCGAGCTTAATGACACATCGACCACGCGGTCGGAATTACGCCTAGGGAAACGGCCGAGGAGAACGTCGGGCCATCCATCAAATAGATGTAGCGTTCGCCTGTGACCGTGTTCTGCCAAAGCACATCGGGATATCCGTCTGCATTGAGGTCCATGGCCGCGGCAATGGACCAGGCCGGCGCAGCCGTGCCGAGACTTGTCGTGCCTTTGACGGTCATGCCATGCATCAGCCAGATAATGCGACCACCGGATACGAGATTTTGTCCGACCAAATCGGGCTTACCGTCCCGGTCAAAGTCGGCGGACGCCGCGATGGTCCAATCCGCCCCAGCGGGCAAATCCAGACTTACAATCGAGCTGATGGCGGTTCCGTTCATTAGATAAATCGAACGGGCGCCGGTCGTGACGTTCTGCCATACCAAGTCCGGCTTTCCGTCCCCATTCATGTCCGCAGCAAGAGCGATTGACCACTGGGGATCAACGATGCCAAGACTCACCGTGCTTTCAACCTGACCGCCGTTCATCAACCAGATGCAGCGCTCTCCGGTAACCAGATTCTGACCGACCAGATCAGGCTGGCCATCCGCATTAAAATCAGCCGCCCCAGCGATCTTCCAATCAACGGAAACGCCCAAATCGATGGTGTAACCGGAACTGAAGGATACGCCGCTCATCAGATAAACGTAGCGTTCGCCGGTGACGTTGTTCTGCCAAACCACGTCGGATCTTCCATCGGCGTTGAAATCCGACGGCACACGAAGAGGCATCGGGCGATTAAGCGTCCAATCCGGACCAACAACGCCCAGCGAGATGGTTCCCAGACTTGCCAGACCATTCATCAGCTGAATTGTACGTTCTCCCGTGACCAAGTCCGTCAAGAGAATGTCGGGCTTGCCGTCCGCGTTAAAATCTCCAGCTCCCGCAATCTGCTGTGAGTAAAAGATCCCCAGGCTGACTTTTGCCCCGGGAGTTGTTCCACTCATCATTTGTACCTGCTGTTCTCCCGTCGCCACATTTTCCCAGAGCAAATCGGCGCATCCGTCGCCGTTAAAATCCGCGGCGCCGGCGATCGCCCATTCCAACGACACGACACCCAGGTCAATACCGGCGGTAAATTTCGTTCCCGACATCAAATAAATATAGCGTGCTCCCGTGATCCGGTTCTCCCAAGCCAAGTCTGTTTGGCCGTCTCCGTTGAAGTCTGCCGCTGCGACTATTTTCCATTCGGGCGAAATCACTCCCAGGCTTACTCCGGACACGAAGTTGGTTCCGTTCATGAGATAGATATAGTTTTCACCGGTGACGGAGTTCTGCCACACCACATCGGTCTGACCGTCGCCATCGAAGTCACCCGTGGCGGCAATCGTCCAATCGAGGCTCACGGTCCCCAAACCAAAGCCGGCAAAGAAATTCGCCCCTTTCATCAAATAGATGAAGCGCTCACCGCTTACCCGATTTTGCCAGATGATATCGGTGTTGCCGTCATGATTGAAGTCGGCAGCCGCAGCCGTGGATTTCTTGGCGGCGATCACAGTCAGGGTGGCCACACTGCTGGTGGCAGATCCCGCGGAGTTAGTTGCAATCACGCGATAGGAACCCGCACTTCCCGTGGAAACTGAAGGGATCGTATAGGAATCGCTGGTGGCGCCACTGATATTCACCCCGTTCTTCTGCCACTGATAGGTCGGAGCCGGAGTGCCGCTGACCAACACCCGGAAAATGGTACCATAGCCAATCGCAACCGTCTGACTCACGGGCTGGTCAATAAAGACGGGAGCATTGGTGGCAACGAGTGTGAGAACCGCGCCAACGCTGGTGACGGATCCTGCGCTGTTCGTCACCACCACGGAATAGGTACCCGCAGCAGAATTCTGAACATTGTTGAGCGTCAGCGTCGCGCTGGTGGCACCGCTAATAGCCGTGCCGTCTTTTTTCCATTGGAAGGTGGGGCTGGGAGCACCAGTGACCGCAACCGAGAAGATGACCGTCGAACCAACCGTCGTATTCTGGCTGGCCGGTTGGGTTGTAATCGAAGGTGCTACCGTAGAAGCACTGACGGTGAGGACGGCGCCGCTACTGGTTACAGACCCGGCACTATTGGTTACCACGACCGTGTAGGTGGCGGCAGCGGATGTCTGCACATTGGTAAGGGCAAGGGTGGAACTCGTGGCTCCGGAGATATTCACCCCACCTTTTTTCCACTGATAAGTAGGGCTCGGTGAGCCCGTCGCGACCACCGTGAAGGTCACACCGGCACCTGCGATCACGGTCTGGCTCTGCGGCTGGGTGGTGATGGCCGGGGCGGTAGTGGCGCTGTTAACGGTGAGGACCGCACCTGTGCTGGTGGCAGAACCCACGCTGTTAGTAGCAACCGCCGTGTAGGTTCCCGCCGCCGAGGTCTGAACGTTGGTCAACGTCAGCGTTGAACTCGTTGCTCCGGAAATCGCCGTTCCGTTTTTCTTCCATTGATAGGTCGGCGCAGGGGTGCCGCTGGCCACCGCGGTGAAAGTCACGGTGCCGCCAACCGTCGCCGTCTGGCTAGATGGCTGGGTCGTAAACAGGGGGGAAGTAACCACCGTAATCGTGCTGATATCAGAAGTAGTCGAACCCGCGGCATTCGCCACAACGACTGAATAATTGCCAGCATTGCTAATCTGAATGTTCGGCAAGGTCAGGCTGGAGGCGGTCGATCCACTCATGTCGGTGCCATCCTTGCGCCATTGATATGAGAAAGGAGACGTTCCGTCTGCCGTGACCGAAAGCACCACCGTGCTACCGGCTACCACCTGGTCGGCTTGGGCAAAAATGGAACTCAAAACGAATAGAATTCCGGCGACTGCGAAGGAGAAAGGCTTCGGAAAATTTTTCATGGCGGACATTTCACAAATGAAACGTCCACCCTCTGAGCGCGCTCAACGCATAAGCTCTGCAACAACGTACAGCCGATGTAAAACGCACCGGTAAATTTACATCGGATTCAAGTGATGTAATAAATGTTTAAGGAAGCCGGAAAATTGCCCGAAAAGCGGCCAAATTCATGCCGCGGAAAACGTGAATTGGCCGTGGGGAATTATCCATTTCCACACTGCAAATATCCGGTTGATTTCGGCTTTGGCTACCCTTCGCCGACCAAGTTAGACCCCTACAATTGCCCCTATTCGTTTACGGTCTCCCCCAGATCATCCTCCCTTTTCCGCTGAATCAGGAACCTTCGTCCCAAAGCTTTAAATTCGCGTGTTTACTGGGTCGACTACCCCATTGCTGCGCATCGCAGGAATTCTCCACGGCAACCACTCGACACCCTAAACCGGGGTAGAGTGCGTAGAGTACAGCAGCTACGGATGCAGTTGATTAGCGGCAGATTGACCAGGCAATCGGGATGGTACCAAGCGATGAGGCAGACACCACCGTCGTGCCGCTCATGAGATAGACATATCGTTCGCCAGTAACGGCATTCTGCCAAAGAATGTCAGGCAACCCGTCGCCATTTAAATCCATCGCGGCCGCAATTTTCCAATCCACCGATACTGTCCCCAAACTGGCTGTACCAAGGACGGTTAACCCGTCCATAAACCAAACGACACGTTCCCCAGTGAGGAGATTCTGGCCGATCAAGTCTGGTTTCCCATCCCCGTTAAAATCGGCCGTAGCCGCTATCTCCCAGCTGCGGGACGCCGGCAGGACCAGACTCTTGTTGCCCACAACGGTGACCCCATCGAGAAAATATACATAGCGCTCTCCGGTAAGGCTGTTTTGACAAATCAAATCCGGTTTTCCATCTCCGTTGAAATCAGCCGCTGCCACAATTGACAAACCGGTGGAGATTACCGCCAAACTTACCGTGGAACCAACGGTGGCTCCATTCATCAACCAGACACATCTCTCGCCGGTCAGCGGGTTCTGACCTACCAGATCCGGTTTACCGTCACGGTTAAAATCCGCGGTCGCGGCAATTTTCCACAGAGCAGAAGCGGGCAAATTCAGCGTGACCCCGGAACCAAAGGAGATTCCGTTCATCAGGTATATGTACCGCTCGCCCGTAAGAGTGTTTTGCCACACCACGTCCGACCGGCCATCCGAATTAAAATCCGATAAGGCACGCTGGCGTTGGGCGCGACCCAGCGCCCACGTGAGATCCACCGTACCCAGGGAAATAGTGCCGCCGTTCACCATGCCATTCATGAGTCTGACCGATCTTTCCCCGGTGACAGTATTCGTGATTAACAGGTCAGTCATCCCGTCCTGATTGTAGTCCGCCACTCCGCTGATTTGAGAATCGTAATAAGATCCCAAACTGACGGTGGAAAAAATCGCATTTCCATTGGTTAGCCGGATCACCTGTTCCCCCGTCACGGTGTTCTGCTCCACCAAATCAGGCTTACCATCGCGATTGAAATCTCCCACCCCTGCCACTGACCATTCCACGGAGACAAAACCCAAATCAATGCCGGCTTTAAACTTGGTCCGCTCCATCAAATAGACGTACCGCTGGCCGGTTGAGGAGTTCTGAAATAACAAGTCCGGGTTACCATCACCATTAAAGTCCGCCGCACCGGCGACCATCCATTCGGGCGATATCTTAAACATGCTCGCAGTGCCCTGAACAGCAGTGCCATTCATAAAATAAATGTAAACCTCTCCGGTCACACTGTTCTGCCAGATCAAATCGGTTCTTCCATCCCCATTAAAATCACCCGTGGCAACAATGGACCAATCGCGAGAGATGACGCCCAACGAAACTCCAGACTGAAACGTGGTTCCGTTCATCAGATAGATAAACCGTTCGCCCGTGGATTCATTCTGCCAGATCATGTCGACCTTACCGTCATTATTAAAGTCCGCCGGTACCGTTGTGCCCGAAGCCAATACCGTCGGGCGCAATGTCAGCGTCACCGAAGGAGTCACCGTCCATCCGGCACTATTGCTGATGACCGCAAAGTAGGTTCCCGCGTCTGATTGCTGAAAATTAGAAACCGACAATGTTGCAGAGGCTGCCCCGGCGATGATTACGCCGTCCTTTTGCCATTGGTAGGAAAACGGCGGCGTGCCATCGGCAATCGCGGACAAACTCACCGAGCGACCTGCAGCAATTTCGTCCGCCCTCAGAACAAGGCAGTACACTGCTGATAAATAAAAAACGACGACCCAACAAATCCGTTGGGAAGATCTACTGGGGAAAAACATTCGGTGGGGTAATGAAGGGCACGCTACACCGTGCGGCACGTAACAATCCAATGAAGGGAAATTTGTTTATAGCTGATCGAAGACTGAACGCGTAATTGCGGCATCACTACTCAACAAAAAAACGCGTCACTAATCTTCATTTCTCAAGCGTGCGTGTTGCTACACTAAAACAATCGCGTTGTTCCAGCAGAAAGAGCAATTTTTCGCCGATGCCAATGAGTTGAAATATGAGCCCGTGCGCCATGGCCACGCCCCTGCACTTTCATAGCCACCGTGAACTCATTTTTTGCATCCGCAGTCTGAAATCCAATCAACTGTTGCAGCGTCCCCACCAACCCACATTTTTTCCCTGTCTTGACTGCACTTCACCATCACATCGACCAACCGAAGTCGTGGGTCTCCATCGAGGGAATCCTGATCGTTCGCGGATGGTGCTTCGCAACGGGAGCCGGACCGGTAATTGGGGTCCGGTTACTCGCCGGAAATACGTCTGCAACCGGGGTCATCGGTCTGCCCAGACCCGACGTCAAAGCCGCCATTACTTCCGCTCCCCACGAGGGTGTTGGCTTCGAAATACGTGCAGCACTTCCCGGTGGTAAAACCGAAGTAAAATTTGAGGCTCAACTGGCCGATGGCAGCTGGCACCTCCTGGAAACTAAAATCGCCATCACTAAACGCAGTGTGTTGCCAAAATGGATCAATGGGAAGGCGTCGATCTTGCTCTACGCTCAAATGCCAGCGCACGCGCGACATCCTCCCCGGCCACTGACGCAGGAGCGGTTTCCAAAATTGAGAAACGCAGCCGTGTCTCAACCCTCCCTCTCGATTGTCACACCATCCTTCCAACAAGCCAGATACTTGAGGGAAACCGTGCAAAGTGTCCTCAGAGAAACCCGCGTCGCAGCCGAATATGTCGTCCAGGACGGCGGTTCAACCGACGGCAGTGTGGAAATTCTCGAACAGCTCATCTCTCCGCAAAATCAGAAATCGGCCGTCGCGGCGAAATCACCGTCACTCATTCCCCTTCGGTGGGAAAGCGTTCCAGACAGAGGGCAAGCCGACGCGATTGCACGCGGTTTTGCCAAAACATCGGGCCGTCCCGATGATTTGATGGCGTGGATTAATTCGGACGACTTCTATGTGCCGGGTGCCCTGCCCTTCGTCGCCGATTATTTCGCCGCGCACCCGGAAGTGGACGCTATCTATGGCCACCGCATCCTCGTTGACGAAAATTCCCGGGAGATCGGCCGCTGGTTCCTGCCCAGGCATGATCCCGAGGTCTTGCGATTGAATGATTTTGTCCCCCAGGAAACCCTCTTCTGGCGGAGACGGATCTGGGACAAGGTCGGCGGGGTGGATAAATCATTCAAATTTGCCATGGATTGGGACTTGCTGCTGCGCTTTCAAGCGGCTGGCGCACGGATTGTTCGTGTCCCTTATTTCCTGGCCTGCTTTCGCATTCACTCCGCTCAAAAAACGTCCGCGGCGATGCACGACGTGGGACAGCGTGAAATCGATGCGTTGCGAGCCCGAACCTACGGTCGCGCCTTTAACCCGGTGGAATTGGAGCAAAACCCCCGCCTTATCTCCTATTTGAGGCGCAGCGCCTGGATCGAATTTATGTGGAATCTGGGCCTGCGCGGGAGATGACGGCCTCCCCTTCTTTGGATCCTTACAGAAAGGAATAGGCTTCCCTTCACCCGTCTCCGAAACAAACTCCCTTTTACTGATTTGCGTATGAGTTCGCCCACCCCCTCCATCGATCAGCAGGTCCAGCATCACGCTCGAATCGCCGCTCTTGAGGCTCAGCTGGACCAGAAAGCCCGGGAAATTTCGGCCGCGGAAGAACAATTCCGGGTGGTCCAGGGCAATTTGCTGAAAGCCCAGGTGCAAATCATGGAACTGGGCGATTTGCTCGCAGCGCGGGACACCGCCTTAAAAAATGCCGAGGCGGGCGCTCCCGATCTTCAGCGTATTCTGGATTCGCAGCTGGCCCGCACCAACCAGCTGGATGCCGAATTGCGCGCAGCCAACGACCGCTATGCCACGGTCCAACTCGAGTTGGCCGCGGAAAAGGAACGGGCCGCCGCCGCGGACCAAGCCGGCCGGGAATCAGTTTTGACCGCCCAACGCGACAATCAAGCGGCGCGCACTGAACTCGATGCGGTGAAGAACGCCCTGGCCGCCCAGCGCGACCAGTCCTCCACCCTGGAAACGACGACAAACCAGCTGAAGACCGAGCTAGCCCAGGCCCGGGAAATTACGACCCGCCTTCAGCAATCCATCTCCGCCCTTGAAAGTGAACGCACCGGATGTGCGCAGGAGTTGAAGAAAATCAAAAACCATTGGGTCTGGCGTGTCTCCGGCCCCTTCCACGACTGACGCATTTGCGCCCGATGAGTTCCGCCGCGCAGCTGCACTTTCATCATTCGCTCGACACCCCGCTGCCCGTCCGGGCAGTCGAAGGAGTGCTGCGCATCAAAGGATGGTGTTTTGTGGAGGGAGGCGGCGGCGGACTTCAAGTCAAACTCCAGACCGGAACTTTCCATTTGATAGCCCCCGCCGCCACGCGCCGCGACGAAATCGCCGCGGCGTTTCCTCACATTCCCCACGCCGCGGAGAGTGGA